>NZ_JBGCCU010000020.1 GCF_041261445.1 Catenulispora sp. EB89 | reverse complement strand
CGGTCCCATTCCGAACCCGGAAGCTAAGCCCGCCAGCGCCGATGGTACTGCCAGGGGGACCTGGTGGGAGAGTAGGACGCGGCCGAACTAAATTTCACGAAGCCCCCTCCGGGATCTCCTGGAGGGGGCTTCGTCGCGTTTGGCCCTTTCTCCCGCGGTGCGGGAGGATGGACCCCGACTCATAACAGGAACAGGAGCTGGATCCAATGTCACCATCTTCGGACCGTCGCCCGGGCCGCTCCGACCGGGACCGCGACCGAGGCCAGGGCCCCCGCGGCAGCGGCGAGAACCGCCGCCCCGCCGACGACCGCTCAGGCCGTCCCGGCGCCGGCGACCGAGGCGGCCGCTCCGGCTCGGGCTATGGTGACCGCCCCGGCACCGGCGACCGCGACGCTCGCGGCGGCTCCGGGGACCGCGACTCGCGCGGCGGCTCGGGCTACGGCAACCGCGACTCCCGCGGCGACCGTCCTGGTGGCCGCGACTCCGGCGGCCGAAGGAGCTACGGCGACCGCGATTCGCGGGGTGGTTCCGGCTCCGGGAACCGTGACTCGCGTGGTAGTGGTTCGGGGTACGGCGACCGTGATTCGCGGGGTGGCTCTGGCTACGGGAACCGCGACTCGCGCGGCAGTGGTTCGGGATACGGCGACCGCGATTCGCGCGGTGGATCCGGCGGGCGTGACGACCGCTCCGGTGGCCGCGACTCCGGTAGCCGTGGTGGCTACGGCGACCGCGACTCGCGCGGTGGGTCCAGCTACGGAGGTCGGGACTCGCGCGGCGGATCTGGCGACCGTGACTCGCGGGGCGGGTTCGGTTCGCGGGATGGTCGCGGCTCTGATTCTCGCGGCGGTTTCGGCTCGCGAGATGGCCGGGGATCCGACTCGCGCGGAGGCTCCAGCTACGGCGATCGGGATTCCCGAGGCGGTCGCGGTTCTGGTTATGGGGACAGGGATTCTCGCGGCGCCGGCGATCGCGACTCGCGGGGCGGCTCCGGGTACGGTGACCGGGATTCGCGCGGTGGCTTCGGTTCGCGGGACAACCGCGGCTCCGACTCGCGCGGCGGTTTCGGCTCGCGGGACAGTCGCGGTTCTGACTCCCGTGGCGGATTTGGCGATCGGGATTCGCGGGGCGGTTTCGGCTCGCGTGAGGGCCGCAGCTCTGACTCGCGCGACAGCCGCGGGTCGGACTCTCGCAGCGGTTCCGGCTATGGCGACCGGGATTCGCGCGGTGGCTTCGGTTCGCGGGACAACCGCGGCTCCGACTCGCGGGGTGGATTCGGTTCGCGGGATAGTCGCGGGTCTGACTCCCGGGGCGGATTCGGCTCGCGCGAAGGCCGCGGTTCTGACTCCCGCGGTGGCTTCGGTTCGCGGGACAGCCGCGGCTCCGACTCGCGTAGCGGTTCCGGCTATGGCGACCGCGATTCCCGAGGCGGCTTCGGCTCGCGGGACAGTCGCGGGTCTGACTCCCGCGGTGGTTTCGGCTCACGGGACAACCGCGGGTCCGACTCCCGTGGCGGCTATGGCGACCGTGATTCCCGAGGCGGCTCCGGCTCCGGCCCGCGGTCGTTCGGTGGCGATCGTGACTCGCGCGGCGGGTATGGCGATCGTGCCGGTTCGCGGGGTGGCTACTCCGCCGGCCGCGATGGCGAGCGCACCAGCTACGGCTCCCGGGATCGTGCCGACTCCCGCGACGACCGTCGGGACAGCGAGTTCGGTTCCCCGCGCGGGTTCGGCGACGACGCTGCCCGGGTCGGGTTCGGCGACGAGGATGCTCGTGGCGGTTTCGACGAGCGCGAGGGCGGTGTCAGCGTCGGGTTCGGCGGTGTCGTCGACCGGGACGCGCCCGAGGAGGACGTTCTGGAGATCGCGCCGGACGCCACCATCGACAAGCTCGACAAGGACATCCAGGACGAGCTCGCTCAGCTGCTCAGGTCCAAGGCCATGCTGGTCGCGGGGCACCTGGTGATGGCCGGGCAGAACCTCGACGAGGACCCCGAGCTCGCCTACCGGCACGCCCGGACCGCGATGAAGCTCGCGCCGCGCCTGGCCTCGACGCGGGAGGCCGCCGGGCTGGCCGCGTACCTGACGGGCCGGTATTCCGAGGCGCTGGCGGACCTGCGGACCGTGCGGCGGATCACCGGGACCAACGACCACTGGGCCGTCATGGCCGACTGTGAGCGGGGTCTGGGGCGTCCGGAGCGGGCTCTGGCGATGGCCGCCGCGCCGGAGGCCAAGACGCTCGACAAGGAGACGCAGATCGAGCTGCGGATGGTCGCGGCCGGTGCGCGGATCGACATGGAGCAGCCCGAGGCCGCCGTCGTGCAGCTGCAGGGTGCCGACCTGACGCCGGCCAAGATCCAGCCCTGGACCGCGCGGCTGCGCTACGCCTACGCCGAGGCGCTGCTCGCCGCCGAGCGCGAGGACGAGGCACGCGAGTGGTTCATGCGCGCCGCCGACGCCGACCCCGAGGGGCTCACCGACGCCGCCGAGCGGGTCGACGAGATGGACGGCATCGCCTTCGACGAGTTCGAGGACGAGCTCGATGGTGAAGCCGGCGTCGACGCTGGCGAAGATGACGAGGACGACGAGGCCGAGGCCGAAGCCGAACCCGAGGACATCGCGGACGATGCCGAGGACTTCGAAGACGACGAAGACGAAGAGTTCGACGACGAAGACGATGACGAAGACGAAGAGGACGAGGACGGTGAAGACGACGACGCCGACCACGAGGCCGACGCGAAGTCCGAACCCGCCGGCCCCCGCTCCGACTCCGACCTCGACGCCGACCACGACCTCGACGCGGACTCCGACTCCGACTCTGACAAGCGCTAAGCACTGACAACCCAGCGCTGACAACCCAGCACGACCCCGTACAACCAAGCACCACCCCGCACCACCACCGACCGGCGGCTACCCCTCAGGGGCAGCCGCCGGTCGCGCGTTTCCACCCCGCCTGATCCACCACACGTCCCAACTCCCTATTGCCCCGGGCCGCTTCGAGGTGAAGGATCGGAACCATCGACGTTACCCGGCGGTAGCGATCGACCGGACACCCTCCGGAACCATCCGTCCCCAACCCACCCTCACCTCCGCATGGAAGAGGCAGTCAGCCATGAGCGATCAGGGTTCAGCTAACGGCGCGGCTGTCGGCGTCCTGGAACCGGGCGCCCCCAGTTTCGTCTCCTACGACCCCGCCGACGGCGGTGAGGTCGCCACCTTCCCCGCCATGACCGCCGAGCAGGTGCGCGCGGTCGTGGCCGAGGCACGCCGGGCCGCCGCCTGGTGGTCCGCGCTGACCTGGGCCGAGCGCGAGCGGCGGCTGCGCAAGTGGGCCGGCGTCATCACCCGCGGGCTCGACGAGCTCGGCGAGCTCATGCACCGGGAGAACGGCAAGCCGCGCGGCGACGCCTTCCTGGAGGCCTTCCTCGCCATCGAGCACATCGGCTGGGCCGCCGGGCACGCGCGCAAGGTGCTGCACCCGCGCCGGGTCGGCACCGGCCTGCTGATGTCCAACCACGCCGCGACGCTGGAGTACCAGCCGCTGGGCGTGGTCGGCGTCATCGGCCCGTGGAACTACCCCGTGTTCACCCCGATGGGCTCGATCGCCTACGCGCTGGCCGCCGGCAACGCCGTGGTGTTCAAGCCTTCGGAGTACACCACCGCGATCGGCAAGTGGATCGTCGACGCGTTCGACAAGGCCAACCCGGACGCGCCGCACAAGGTGCTGCGGCTGATCACCGGGACCGGGCCGACCGGGGCCGCGTTGTGCGAGTCGGGCGTGGACAAGATCGCGTTCACCGGCAGCGCCCGGACCGGCCGCAAGGTGATGGCCGCGTGCGCGCCGTCGCTGACGCCGGTGCTGATGGAGTGCGGCGGCAAGGACGCGATGATCGTGGCCGCCGACGCGGACCTGTCCAAGGCCGCCGACGCCGCGCTGTGGGGCGCGATGTCCAACGCCGGGCAGACCTGCGTGGGCATCGAGCGGGTCTACGTCGTGGACTCGGTGAAGGACAAGTTCGTCGCCGAGCTGACCTCGCAGATCCAGAAGCTGGCGCTGACCCCCGGCGAGGGGCCGGACGCCGCCTACGGCCCGATGACCATGCCCTCGCAGATCGACGTGGTGCGCCGGCACATCGACGACGCCATCGCCAAGGGCGCCACGGTCCTGGTCGGCGGCAGCGGCGCGGTGCAGGCCCCGTACGTCGAGCCGACCGTGCTCCTGGACACGCCCGAGGACTCCAGCGCGGTGCGCGAGGAGACCTTCGGCCCGACCATCACGGTCAAGGGCGTGCGCGACGTCGAGGAGGCCGTCGAGCTCGCCAACGCCACCGACTACGGCCTCGGTGCCTCGGTCTTCGCCCGCCGGGGCGGCACGGCCATCGCCCGGCGCCTGCGCAGCGGCATGACCTCGGTCAACGCGGTCATCGCCTTCGCCGGGATCCCGGGCCTGCCGTTCGGCGGCGTCGGGGAGTCCGGCTTCGGCCGCATCCACGGCGCGGACGGGCTGCGCGAGTTCACCCGCCCGAAGGCGATCACGCGGCGCCGCTACTCGACGCCGTTCGAGCCCGCGACGTTCGCGCGCAACCCGAAGACCTTCGCGATCATGAAGAAGTACGCCGAGACGCGGTACGGCCGCAAGAAGTAGGCACGAGTGTGACGCCGCGGCGCCGGATACCCTGAGTCCGGTTCCGCGGCGTCCTGCTGTTGTGAGCGGCGGCCGGACGTGGCAGGACGCTGCAGGACTGCCTAGAAAGGCCGCCCGCGCAGCCGGTCCATGTCCCGCCGCTCGCGCTTCGTCGGCCGCCCGGCGCCGCGGTCGCGCACCGCGACCGCGACGAACAGCTCCCGGGGCGGGGGCGGCGGGCTGTTGTCGACGTAGCACTCGGCGGCGGCCGGGGCGCTGACCCGCTTCGTGATCAGCTTGCTCACCACCACGACCCGCTCGCGCTGGTCCTGCCGCACCCGCACCTCGTCGCCGACGCGCAGCAGGTGCGAGGGCTTCACGCTCTCGTTGTTCACCTTCACGTGCCCGCCGCGGCAGGCGTCGGCGGCCATCGACCGGGACTTGGTCAGCCGCACCGACCAGATCCAGCTGTCCACGCGGACGGCGGTGGCATCGGACGTCATGAACGCGACTTTAACGGCTGCCGCTCACGAGTGCAGACACAATTCATTGCCCTCGGGGTCGGCGATGGTGACCCAGCGCGACGGTCCCTGCTGGCCCCGGTGCAGCACCTTGGCTCCACGCGCGGCCAGCCGCGCCAGCTCGCTCTCCAGGTTCCCCTCGCCGACCTTGATGTCCAGGTGCACGCGGTTCTTCACGGTCTTGGGCTCGGGCACCACCTGGAACAGGATGCGCGAGCCGGGCCCGGCGTCCTTGCCGTCGGGGTGCACGATCGCCTGGCCGAGGGCCCAGACCAGGACGCCGTTGTGGGTCTTGGTGTCGGCCTCGGTGGCGTGGCCGGCGGCGACCATCGAGCGGATGAAGTCCTCGTTCGAGGGCTCCAGGTCCCACCCGATCGCCTCGGCCCACCAGTCGGCCAGAGCGTGCGGGTCGGCGGAGTCGACGACGACTTGATAGGTGAACGCCATGTTCCGACGTTACCGGCCGCCGCCGACAACCGCAGGGGCACCGACAACCGCAGGGGCTGCTCCGCGACTGGTCGTCCGCGCCTACTTCTTCGTGACGTAGATGCTCTTCTCGTAGCTCGCGCCGTAGTACTCGGTCAGCTCCTCCAGCGACTCGCGCGTCGGCTGCACCGACTTCACGATGACGGCGTGCGGCGGCAGCTGGTCCGGGTCCCACGTCGGCGGCTTCCACAGCGAGGAGCGCAGGAACGCCTTCGGGCAGTGGAAGAAGATCTGCTCGATCTCGACTTCCAGCGCCATGATCGGCCGGTGCCCCTTGACGATCATGTCGTCGAAGTACGGCGCGTCGCGCACCAGCCGCGCCCGGCCGTTGACCCGCAGCGTCTCGGTGCGGCCCGGCACCACGAAGATCATGCCGACGTGCGGGTTGCGCAGGATGTTGTGATACCCGTCGGCCCGCCGGTTGCCGGGGCGCTCGGGCACGGCCAGGCGGGTGTCGTCGAGGACCTTCACGAAGCCGGCCGGGTCGCCCTTCGGCGAGACGTCGCAGTTGCCCAGCTCGTCGCTGGTGGCCAGGAAGCACAGCGGCGAGGCGGCCAGCCAGCGGCGGTCGATCGGCTTGAGTCGGACGCGTTCCTTGGTGACGGCGCGCTCCATCGGCTCGCCGAGCAGGGCGCGGAGTTCGGCCTCGGAGGTGATGGCGGCCTCGGGCGGGGCCGGGGCGATGACGGGCTCGGTGCTCTCGGCGGTGCTGGTCTCGGCGGTGCTGGTCTCGACGACGGCTTCGGTCACTGCGGCAGCCCTTCCGGAGTGGTAGCGGCCCGCCAGCTCTGCGGTCCTTACCTCCAGAGTAGCGGTCGGTACGATCATCTCCATGGGCCTCTTGGCGTTGTTCGACCTGGACGACACACTCATCGAGCTGGCTCCGGCCTTCCGACGCTTCGCGCAGGACTTCGCACGCGGCTTCGCACTGTCGGCGGAGGCGGAGGAGTGGCTGGTCGAGGCGTGGGACCCGCGCCAGAAGAGGGACGCCTTCTTCGCGCGGGTGCGGGAACGCTACGGCCTCGCGGAGCCTGTGGAGGATCTGTGGCGGCTGTATCGCAGCCGTATGCCGGAGTACGTCGAGCTGCGTGACGAAGTCCGCGACGGCCTGGTCGCCATGCGGCGCGCCGGATGGCGGCTGGGCATCGTGACCAACGGCGAGGCGGACAACCAGCTGGGGAAGGTCGAGCGCACCGGGCTCGGCCGGCTCGTGGACTCGGTGGTGGTGTCCGGGGCGCTGGGAATCCGCAAGCCCGACGCGCAGATCTTCCGGATCGCCGCCGACAGCGCGGGACGCCCGCTGACCGACGGCGGCTGGATGGTCGGCGACGATGCGCACGCTGACATCGAAGGCGGGGCGGCGGTGGGGCTGCGGACGGTGTGGATCGGCGCGGACGGTGCAGCCGCACCTCGGGCGGCGACGGCGACGGTGAAGGATGTTGTCGAGGCTTTCCCGCTTCTGCTGACTTGTCGATAAACCGATTGGTGGATCTGACGACAGTCGCGGCCTCAGCTCACCCCGCGCTGGCCGCGTCCGCCATCGGGTGCTCCCACCCGTCGGTCTTGTTCAGGTACATGTTGATCCCGACGATGTTCGACGCGTACGAAGACAGCTCCTCGAACTTCGTCTGCGTCTCCTCGTTCGCCTGCTCCACCGGATAGCGCGCCGCGGTCTTCTCCCGCACCATCTCGATGGCGTGGTCCAGGTCCAGCCGGCTGGTCCGGGCGTCGCGCACCAGCTCCACCCACAGCCGCACCTCCTCCTCGGCGCGTGCGAGCGTGTCGGTGACGTCGCTGACCGGGCCGTAGTGGCTGAACAGCAGCCGTGTCGGCTGGAGCGTGCGGAACTTCTCCAGCGAGTTCAGCGCCAGCGGCAGGTCGAAGTCCGGCGGGGGTGTGCCGGGGCGGACGTCGCCGGGCTGGTCGGGGTCCTCGGCGGGGATGTAGAGGCCGGCCGCGTCGCCGACGTACAGGTCGCCGGTGACGTTGTCGATCAGGCCGACGTGGTGCCGCGCGTGTCCGGGGGTGTGGTGCGTCTCCAGGCGGCGGCCGCCGCCGAGGTCGATGAAGCCGATGTCCTCCACGGCCCGGACCCGCCGTGCCTCGGTCGGCAGCAGCGGCCCGAACACGTCGTCCATCAGCGAGCCGAACACGCGGCGGGCGCTGGACATCAGCCGCTCGGGATCCACCAGGTGCCGCGCGCCGGAGGCGTGCACGACGACCTCGGCGTTCGGGAACATCGCCGCCAGGTCCCCGACGCCGCCGGCGTGGTCCAGGTGGATGTGCGTGACCACGATCGTGCGCAGGTCCTCCGGTCCGACGCCGAGGGCCGCGAGCTCGTCGCGGACCACCGGTGCCGACTTCGCGGTGCCGGTCTCGATCAGCGCCGGGTGGTCGCCGAGGATGGCGTAGCCGGCGGTGATGCCGGTGTGGCCGGACATGAGGGTGTCGATGACGTACGTGTCAGAGCCCAGATATGTCATCGAACCGCCAGGTCGGAGAAGGTCTCATCGGGTTTACGCCATGAGAACTTACCAAGTTTCGCCCGGTTCGGCCCGGCGGGGCCGGTCCCGGGGGCGCGCCGAGGCCCCGGCTCGGAACGTCCGAGCCGGGGCCGGCGGATCAGTGGCCGATCGAGGGCGGTGGCAGCCGACCGGCGACTGCCGATGCGTCCCCGATCAGCCTCCGATCAGATGGTGCCGATCAGCAGGGTTCGATCAGTCCCCGACGAGCGTCTCCCACGTCTGCGGGCCGATCTGCCCGTCGACGCCCAGACCGTGCGCCGACTGGAACGCGCGGGCCGCGCTGTCGGTGGCCGGCCCGAACGAGCCGTCGACCGACAGGCCGTAGCCGTACTTGTTCAGCTCCAGCTGCGCGGCCTTGACCGCGTCGCCGGAGGAGCCGGACTGGACCTGGACGATCAGCGAGCCCCAGGTCTGCGGGCCGATCTGGCCGTCGACGCCCAGACCGTGCGAGGACTGGTAGGACCGCGTCGCGTTGTAGGTGTTCGTGCCGAACTGGCTGTCCGTCGCGATGGACGCCCCGTGGTCGTCCAGCAGGTACTGCGCGGCCTCGACGTTGGTGCCGGTGTTGCCCTCCACGAGGTTCGGCCACGGCGGGATGCCGCCACCGCCGCCGGGGGAGCCGGTCTCCTTGTTGTACCGGTACGGCTGGTACAGCGACGGCGAGGGGCCGCTGGTGTTCGGCCAGTAGGGGTAGGGGATCACCCCGTGGTGCACGCCCTGGTCGCCGGAGTCCTCCCAGGCGTTGTACTGCGTGTGGCCGCTGTCCGCCCACCCGTCGAAGATCAGCACGTGCCCGGCGTTGCCGCCGGTGCCCGGGCCGAGCACGCCGAGGATGTCGCCGGGCTGCAGGTCGGCCTTGCTGATCGAGTGCACGTACGACGGCAGGTCGATCGTGGACGGGCTGCTGGACAGGTGGAAGGCCATCGACACGTAGCCGGAGCAGTCGGTGCGGTAGGACACGTCGCCGCCGGGCCCGGCCTTGTACACGCCGGTGCTGTACGGGGTCCCGTTCCACGACGCGGCCCGGGACAGGATCTCCGAGGCCGAGATGCTGCCGTTGATCGAGGAGTTCGGTGTGACCGCCGCCGCCGACGACGCCGACGCCACGGCCCGGTGCGGCGCGGCGTTGGCGGCGATCGGGGCCACGGCGACCATCGCCATGGCACTGGTGACGACTGCGGCGGTCGCCGCAACCTTGGGGGTGAACCTCATAAATGTCCCCTTCTTGTCAAGATCCGGTGAACAGTGGCTCAGTTGTGCGCTCTGCGGACAACAGTGCACCGGCCGACGGGACGGTGGCAGAGGATTGATGGTTCACCAATTGGCAGCGCAAGAACTGGAAGGGAGACAAAGGCTCCCTTATCGCGAAGAAGAGGCAGCCTGCCGACCAAAAGCGGTGGCTACCGCGACGAAGAAGACGTAGCCGCCCCCGGGCTCCGAGCCACCGACAAAGCCTGCTGATCAGCCAGCGCGATCGCCAACTCCCCGGCCGCCGTCGGGTGCAGCGGCGCCTTGTCCTTCGGTCCCTGCACGAACGGCTCCGCGCTGCACAGCGCGTGGCCGGCGAACGACGGTTGCACCGAGGTGAACCCCGCCGCGTCCGCGCCCTGGCGCAGCGCCGTGTTCAGCTGGTCCAGGCGGTTCTGCAGGGTCTTGGCCTTGGCCGCGTCCACGCCCTCGGCGGCCAGGCAGGAGGTGTCCGGTCCGAACGGGTCGTAGTACTGGTTCACGATCACCGTCGGGTTGCCGGGCAGCGCCGCCAGCTGGGTCAGCAGGTCGCGGTAGTCCATCACGAAGGCGACCGTCTGCTGCTGGAAGTACGCGTCCGTGGCCCGGTCGTCGCAGCTCGGGCTGGCCGCGCAGAAGCGGGTCAGGTCGGCCCAGTGCAGGTCGTCGGCGCCGATGCTGACGATGATCACGTGGGCCTTCGGCGCGCGCTGGAGCTGCGCGATCTGCGGCGGGGCGCTGAGCGGCCCGGCCGGCTGCGGGCCGAGCAGGCCGGTGCGCACGGTCGCGCCGGAGCAGGCCAGGTTCAGCACGTTCCAGTCGTTCACCGCCGCCAGCTGCTCGGCGAACGCGTCGGCGCTGCGGCCGCAGGCCTTGTCCAGCGCGTCCGGCTGCGGCAGCGGCCGGTTGCCGATGCCGGCGGCCGTGGAGTCGCCGATCACCACGGCCTGCACCGCGCCCAGCGCCGGTCCGTCGGCCGGCGCCACCGGGTAGCCGGTCCCGCCGCTGCCGACGAGGTCGGACAGCGAGTGCACGTGCCGCAGCGCCGCCGGCGTGCCGGAGGCGAGCAGCCCGAAGCCCACGACGTTGACGGCGCTCATCGACGCCGCCCCGGCGAGCAGCACGACCGCCGTCCGGCGCATCGAGTAGCGGCGCAGGCCGGTCACCGCCGAGAGGACCACGACGACGATGCCCGCCGACACCGCGCCCTCCCACAGTCCGTACCGCAGCCAGCCCTCGGACAGCTGGCGGCCCAGCAGGCCCGCGCTGTTGTGGTCGCCGGAGCCCAGCAGCTGCTGCAGTTCGGCGTTCGCGGTGATGTGCGTGAGCCGCAGCCGCGGCCGCACCGGCCCCGGGAAGTCCGGCTGGGTGGAGATCGTCTGCCCGAACAGGTCCAACTCGGCCGGCCCGGACGGCCCGAAGTCCGGCGAGGCCGCGCCGACCTCGACCGTCTGTCCGGCCGCGGTCACCGCCTGCAGCGGCGTGATCCGCACCGCCAGCCACAGCGAAGCCAGCAACAGGAACACCCCCGCCACCGGAACCGCGGCTCGCACAGCCCATTTGCGCCACGACGGGGTCGTCGTGGTCGGGTCGGCGACGGGCGTTATCCGGACGGAGGACATAGCAGAGGCTTACCCGCCTATTCGTAGCCCTCACTGTGACGTTCCCGGCCGGGGGTCCCAGTGTGCTCAGGACATGAGGAACACCAGTTTCCCACGCACGTGGCCACCGTCCAGTTCCTTATACGCTTCGCGCGCCTGCTCCAGACCGAACGCGCGCTGCACGAACACCCGCAGTTTTCCGGCCTCCGCCAGCTCGACGAGCTCCCGCAACTGCCCGGCCGACCGACGCGTACTCATCCGCCGGATCCCGTACCGTTCGACGTCCGCCCCGGCGGCGACCGTGCCGATCCGGGTCACGTCCGTGACGAGTTCCACTGAGGCGGCCAAGGCGTCGTCGGTCCCGGCGGTGTCGAAAGCCGCGTCGACGCGTGCCCCCGCGACCCCCGCGAGCTCCACAGCCTCGCGCACCCGCTCGGCGAGCCCGGGTCCGTACCGCACCGGAACCGCGCCGATGTCGCGCAGGAACTGGTGATTACGCTCCGACGCCGTACCGACGACACGCGCGCCCTGAGCGACGGCGATCTGCACCGCCATGCTCCCGACGCCTCCGGCGGCCCCGTGAATCAGCACCGTGTCGCCCTCCTCGACGCCGAGGTCGTACAGACACGTCGCCGCCGTCTGCCCCGACGCGGACAGCGCGCCGGCCTCGCTCCACGCCAGGCCCGAGGGTTTGGTCACGAGCTGAGTCGCGTCGGCCAGCGCGTGATCGGCGTGCGCGCCGGGCGCTGCGGCCGGGCCCAGCACCTCCTGCCCGATCTGGAACTCGGCCACGCCCGGCCCCACCGCGTCGACGACACCGGCCAGCTCGTTGCCGAGCCGCTGCGGAAAACGAGCCGGCATGAAAGCGCGGAATCTGCCGCTGCGCAAAAGGGAATCGGCCGGCTGGAGCCCGGCGGCGCGCACCCGGACCCGTACCTGGCCCTCGGCCGGCGCCGGCGGCTCGGCCGCGACGAGGCGCAGGACCTCGGGGCCGCCGTACTCGGTGAAAACGATCGCGGAACTCATGGGTTCGGCCTTTCGCGAGGAGTCAAGAGTCAGGAGTCAGGAGTCGCGGGGAGTCAGGAGTTTGACGATCTCGGCGGCACACCGCTCGCGGTACTCCGCCGACAGCGGATCGAGGCCGGTGATGTCGCGCACGAAGTGGGGGAGGGCGATCGGCGCGAACGTCAGCGCGTAGCAGAGCAGCAGCGCGAACGCCGGGTCGAGGTCGGCGTCGACCTCGCCGTCGGCCTGGCGCGCCCGCATGCGCTCGACGGCTCCGCGCAGGCGCTCGGACTGCTCGTCCGGCGGGCTGTCCGCGGCATCGCCGAGCGCGCGCCAGACCACCAGCCGCGACCAGTCCGGCTGGTCGAGGGTCAGGTCGAGGTAGCCGCGCACGGACTCGGCCAGCGTCGCGGCCGGTCCGGCGGCACTCTGCGCGGCCGCCCAGCGGGCCCGGAGTTCGTCGAGCAGGCCCTGCTTGCCGCCGAAGTGGTAGGCGATGAGCTGCTGGTTCACCCCGGCCCGGGCGGCGATCTCGGCGGTCCGGGCGCCGGCGAAGCCCTTCGCGCCGAACTCGGCGACGGCGGCGTCCAGGATCTTCTCGCGGGTCTGGGCCGACGTGCCGCGTGCGGCTCGCGGCGGCGCGGCCCGGCGCGGTGACGGCGTTGCCGACGGTGACAGCGATGGTGGCGGCGACGGTTCAGGCGTGGGTTCGGCTGCGGTGGACATGCCGCCAGGCTATTATTCAATTGGATGAATGACAAACCGTCGACCGTCCGTCCCGAGCCCCGCGGAGCCGCATCATGATCTTCACCGAAGCCGAACTGGCCTACCTCGACCAGCAGCGCCTGGGCCGCCTGGCCACCCAGCACCCGGACGGGACGCTGCAGGTCAGCCCGGTCGGATTCGGCGTGAACACCGAGCTGGGCACCATCGACATCGGCGGCCGCGACCTCGCCGCGAGCCGCAAGTACCGCAACGTCGCGGCGAACGGCGCCGCCGCTTTCGTCGTCGACGACATCGCCTCCGTGCAGCCCTGGGTCGTGCGCTGCCTGGAGATCCGGGGCCGGGCCGAGGTGATCGAGAACCCGGCGGACTCCCACGCGAACGCCCCCGGCCCGATCATCCGGCTGCACCCCCAGCGGATCATCAGCTTCGGTGTCGACCCCGGCAATCCGGCCGCCGGCAAGCGGAATGTCGGCTGATCGCCGTACCCCCTTCAATAACGAGGGACAAAAGCGGATACTTGGTGGCGAAAGGCTCGATTCCAAGATCGGGAAGGGAAGTGAGAGCCATGTCCGAAACCGCACCACGGCATGCTTCGGACATCACCACGCACCCGGATTCCAAGGAGATGCGGGAGCGCTTCGCCAAGATCATCGACGGGCCCAGCGGTTCCACGCTGGACGGCCTGATCGTGCTGCTCGGGCTGTACATGGCCGTGTCGCCGTGGGCGGTCCACTTCCAGGCCGCCAACCCCGACGTGCGCGTGAACAACCTGGTGATCGGCCTGACGATGGCCGCGTTCGGCTTCGGCCTGGCCCTCCAGCCCGAGCGGCTGTACCGGCTCGGCTGGATCGGCGTGCCGGTCGGCATCTGGATGATCATCTCTCCGTGGGTCGTGACCGCCGGCCACAGCGCCCCGAAGGCCGTCATCTGGAACAACGTGGTCATCGGGGCCGTGGCGGTGCTGCTCGGCCTGGCCACTCAGGGCATGACGATGGCCTCCGCCAGATCCCGGCGCTGATCCGTCCGCCAACCCACCCGGCCGCCGTGGCGGCTCCCCGACTTTCGAGGGAGCGGCCACGGCGGCCGGTGTTTCGGTTGTGTCGCCGAGCCTTGACGCCCTTCCGTTCCCGCAGTTGACTGACTCCCCATCAGCAAGATTGTTTGCGGCCGCACCAAAACCCCACTCATCAAAGCTCGAAACAGCTGGGAGTGTCCTTGATGCGTGCTCGAACACCCTGGTCACGGCCGCTCAGGAGCCGTGAACGCGCGAGCTCGACGCGGCGCGTGGCGCAGATCGCGCTGGCCGCCGCCCTCACTCTGGCCACGGTCGACGCCGCCACCGGCGCCTCGGCCGACTCCGCGCAGCCCAAGTACCTGGACAAGACCGCGTCCGTCTCGGCGCGGGTCAACGACCTGCTCCGGCGCATGACGCTGCCGGAGAAGGCCGGCCAGATGGACCAGCAGCTCGTCGACAACGCCACCGCCGCCTCCGGCGGGGCCTGCGGGGCGGCCGGGTTCAACCTGCCGACCACCGCGTGCATGCAGTCGGCGATCCTGGACCAGAACGTCGGGTCGATCCTGGCCGGCGGGTCCGACAACCCCGCCGACACCACCGGCAGCGGCACCAGTGGGAACACCGCGCAGGACTGGGCCAACGACTACAACACCATCCAGCAGTACGCGATCGCCCACTCGCGGCTGCACATCCCGCTCAGCTTCGGCGTGGACGCCGTCCACGGCTTCGGCCACCCCTGGCAGGCGCCGCTGTTCCCGCAGTCCATCGGCATGGGCGCGACCTGGGATCCCTCGGCCGCGCAGGCCGGCGGCGCGATGACCGCCACGGCGCTGCGCTCCACCGGCTGGACGTGGGCCTTCGCCCCGGTGCAGGACCTGGCGCGGGACAACCGCTGGGGCCGCACCTACGAGACGTGGGCCGAGGAGCCGGCGCTGTCCGCGGCGATGGGCGCCGCAAACGTTACCGGCCTGCAGACCCCGGCACCGGCCGGCGGGCTCAACGTCAGCGCGACGGTCAAGCACTTCGCAGGGTACTCACAGTCGGTCAACGGCCATGACCGCAACGAGGCCCTGCTGCCGATGAGTTACCTGCAGAGCACGATCCTGCCGTCCTACGCCGGGGCGATCAACGCCGGCGCCGACTCCGTGATGGTCGACTCAGGGTCCATCAACGGTGTGCCGGCCACGTCCTCGCACTACCTGCTGACCGACATCCTGCGCGGCCAGATGGGCTTCAAGGGCGTCATCATCAGCGACTACCAGGACGTGCAGGCGCTGCAGACGACCTACCACATCGCCGCCAGCCTGCCGGACGCGGTCGCCGAGGCCGTCAACGCCGGCCTGGACATGAGCATGGAGGTCAACGGCCCGGACCAGTGGCAGGCCGCGATCATCGCCGACGTCGGCGACGGCAAGATCAAGATGTCCACGATCAACGACGCGGTGCGCCGCATCCTCACCATGAAGTTCCAGCTCGGTCTGTTCGACCAGCCCTGCGTGGCCGATCCGAGCAAGCCCTGCCTGAACGCCTCGGCCGCCGACGCCGTGGTCACCTCCGGCCGCGACCAGACGCTGAAGGCCGCGCAGGAGTCGGTCACGCTGCTGCGCAACCAGAACAACGTGCTGCCGCTGGCCGCCGGCAGCCGGGTGGTCGTCACCGGCCCGAGCGCCGACTCGATGACCAACCAGCTCGGCGGCTGGAGCGTGAGCTGGCAGGGCGTGGCCGGCGCCGGGCACGTGTGCTGCATGGGCGCCCCGGACCAGATCCCGCCGGGCACCACCGCGCTGACCGGCATCGTGGGCGCCGACGCGCAGGCCAAGTCCATCCCCGACCAGGCCGCCGCGGTCGCCGCGGCGCCGAACACCGACGCGTACGTCGCGGTGGTCGGCGAGAAGGCCTACGCCGAAGGGCTCGGCGACAACCCGGCCCCGGCCCTGCCGCCGGACCAGCAGGCGCTGATCTCGGCGCTGGAGGCGACCGGCAAGCCGGTGGTGGTCGTGGTCGAGGCGGGCCGTCCGGTGGGGCTGGGCTCGGCCGAGAAGGCGAACGCCGTGCTGATGGCCTACCAGGGCAGCACCGAGGCCGGGCAGGCCGTGGCCGACGTGCTGTTCGGCAAGGTCGACCCGAGCGGGCACCTGTCGATCAGCTGGCCCTCGGACGCCCCGGCGGTCGGCGGGGACTTCAACGGCGGCGCGCCGTCCCCGCTGGGCGACGAGCCCAAGTTCTTCGACCAGCTCCCGAGCACCGGCTCCGGCCCGGGCCACTCCTACAACCCGCTCTACCCCTTCGGATACGGGCTCTCCTACACGACCTTCAGCCACTCGGCGCTGTCGGTGACGCCGTACGCGTCATCGCACGGCAAGCTCACCGCGACGCTGACCGTCACCAACACCGGCACCCGGGACGGCACCGACATCGTGCCGCTGTACGTGGCGCAGCCGGTCAGCGCGGCCGCCGAGCCGCCGCAGCGGCTGGTCGGGTTCACCCGCGTGACGCTGGCCGCCGGGGCGTCGCAGACCGTGAAGATCACCTTCCCGGCCACCGCGCTGGCCCGCAGCCAGGGCGACATCGACGCCTCGGGGCCGCCGACCGTGGAGCCCGGCGGCTACGTGCTGCAGGTCGACAAGGAGGCGGACACCACGCCGTACGACGTGGATCTGTCGGCGCCGTTCACGCTCAGCTGAGCTGATCGATCCTGCGCTGATCCACCATGCGACCGGCGCGGGCGACCTCTACAGGGGTCGCTCGCGCCGGTCATGGCGTAGCTTGAGGCTGTGAAGCCGAACCGTTCGATCCCGTCCGTGACAGTCATCCCGGTGCTGGTCTATCCGGACGTGCGTGCCGCTGTGGAGTGGCTGACGGACGTCTTCGGGTTCGCCGAGCGCATCCGGATCGGTGACGACCACCGCTCGCAGATGCGCATCGGCGAGGACGGCGCCGTGATCGTCGCGGACGTCCGGGGGCAGCGCACGGCGCCGACGCACGGCGTCGAGACCCACTTGCTGAAGGTGCGGGTCGAGGACGTGCGCGCGCAGTACGAGCGGGTCACGGCCCACGGCGCGACCATCGTCGCCGATCTGGCCGAGCAGCCTTTCGGCGAGCTCCAGTTCACGGTCGACGACCTGGCCGGGCACCGCTGGGAGTTCTGCGAGAGCGTGCGCGATGTGCACCCCGGGGAGTGGGGCGGGACGGTCGTCGGGGACTGAGGTCCGGTGCCTGGTAGTGGCTGGTAGTAGTCGGTAGTAGCTGGTAGAGCGCTGCCGCGCCCGGTGTGAACGGTCACGTGCGCTAGCGTGAACGGTGACATGAAATCCACGGGACAGATCACCATGCGGCACGTGGCCGACCGGGCCGGCGTGTCCTACCAGACGGTCTCGCGGGTCATCAACGACGCCGCCGGCGTCGCTCCGGAGACCCGCGACCGGGTGCTGGCCGCCATGCGAGACCTCAACTACCGGCCCAGCGTCGCCGCGCGCTCGCTGGCCCGCGCCCGCACCGACACCATCGGCCTGGTGCTGCCGTTCCCGGTCGACGTGACCTTCGCGAACGCGCACTTCCTGCAGACCATCGGCGGGGTGGACCGGGTCGTCGCCGAGAACGACTACAGCCTGCTGGTCTCCAGCCCCAACGACGAGGACCCGGCGCTGTCGGCGCACCGCCGCATGGTGCGCCGGCGCGCCGTGGACGGCGTCATCGTCGAGGCCGGGATGGGCGACGAGGGCATCGAGCTGCTGGTCGAGGCCGGCTACCCGGTGGTCGCCATCGGGCACGTGGCCCTCGCCGTGCCCTCGGTCCAGCCCGACGACGAGAGCGGCGCGTACGGCGCGATGCAGCACCTGCTGGCCCTGGGCCACCGGCGCGTCGCCCTGATCGCCGGCGACGCGCCATCGAACCTGGCGCAGCAGGCCCGCTTGCGCGGCTGCCAGCGCGCCTGCGCCGACGCCGGCCTGCCGCTGGACGAGGACCTGGTGGCCACCGGCGAGTTCTCGCTGGAGTCCGGCCACGCCGCCGCCGCGCGGCTGTTCGACCGCGCCGAGCCGCCGACCGCCGTGCTGGCGTTCAACGACGCCATGGCCATCGGCGCGATGCGGCTGCTGCGCGAGCGCGGGATCGACGTGCCGCACGAGGTGTCGGTGGTCGGGTTCGACGACACGCCGACCGCCTCGCTCCTGACGCCCGCGCTGACCACGGTGCGGATCTTCAGCTCCGAGCTCGGCCAGCGCGCGGCCCGGACGCTGATCGGCATGCTGCGCGGGACGAAGGTGCCGCCGGTGCCGGCGTTGCTGCCCAGCCAGCTGGTGGTGCGGCAGTCGACGGCGCCGGCGCGGCGGGGGTAGGGCTCCGGGGTCGCCGGGGGTGCCGGGGGTGCCGGGGGTGCCGGGGGTGCCGGGACCACTCGGGAGCGCTGGCGAACCCGCCGCGTCCGGGCGTGTCAGCTCTCTGAAGCCTGCGCCATGGTTCCCGGGTCGGCCTTCGAGGCCTTCGAAGCCTTCGAGGCCTCCGTCCTCGCCTCCGCGGTGAGCTTCGTCATGCGTTCCATGACGTCCTCGTCGGGCCAGCCGCCGACGACGTAGCGCACCGGGTGGTAGCCCTCGGCCGGGGTCAGCCCGGCCTCTTGGACGACCACGGACCACGGCACCATCAGCATCTCCTCGTTCCGCCCCGGGAACATGACGAGGTCGGCCTCGGGAAGCAGCGAGGTGTCGTCGTCGGCCCAGGAGGCGCCGGTGACCTCCGCGCCCTCCGGGCTGCGGAAGCCCTTCAGCGCGGCGGGGAACGGGTCGCGGGAGCCCGCGACGCCGCGCAGGTACTCGGTCTGCGGGCCGTAGGCGTCCATCGCGAGCAGGATCTGCGCGTGCCGGACCGCGGCGTACGCGGGGTGGTCCTTCGGCGGGTCGTAGAGCACCACCTCGCCGTCGTCGTCCACCGTCATCGGCGCCGGGCTGATCGGGCGGGAGGCCTCGCGCCACTCGCGCTCGGCGACGTCGAAGGCCTCGGTCAGGGCGGCGGCGTCTTGGGTCTCGTAGGCCAGCAGCAGGGTGTTGTTGCTGACCGGGAAGGCCAGCGGCCGGGCGCCGGCGATGCGCTGGATGGTCGCCAGCCAGCCCTGGACCAGGGGCAGGGAGGTCAGGTAGGCGTCGCCGTTGTCGGTGAGGCGGATCGATTCCGCAGACGTCGTGCCGCTCGGGGTGGCGGCGCGCCGGCGGGCCTCGTCCAGCGAGGTGGTGACGGTGCGCGCCATGTTCCGGTGTGCGGCCGCGAACGCCTCGTCGGCGCTCACACCCCAGCGCTCCAGGTCGGCCTTCCCGGCGTACCGCATCGCCGAGGGCGTGTCGAGGACCAGCATCTCCGCCAGGTAGCGCACGGCCGGCCGGCTGACGATGTCGAACTTCGGGTCCGCCGGCACCGGACGCAGCACGGGCCGCAGATCGGCCTGCACCTCGGCCCAGTTCCGCGGGGTCGGCGGCAGCGCGGCGATGTCGGCCAGCCGGCCGATCGCCTCGCGGCGGGCCGCGGCCGACCGGCCGCGGGTCTCGCGGAAGACGGTCTCCAGGTTGATGACGGCCGGCTCAGTGCCCTGAGCCCCGTGGTAGACGACCTGGAACTTCTCCGGGTCGTACTCGGCGCTCGCCACGGCGTCCACTGCCCGCACCCGCGCCGCGACCTCTTTTCCGAACCGGTCGCGGGCGGACCCGAACAGTTTTTCGGCTATTCCCATGGCTTGGGACGGTAATAGAGGTCCCCGACCGCAAGGTGTCCGTTCAGTGATCGACAGGTGCCCACGGGGCACCGGCTTCGGAGAACAGTTTCTGATCCCGCGCGCAGGACTGGACGAGGTCGACGATGCCTTTTACTGTCGTCGCCCGGCCGACGGCGAAGTCCTGCACGTACACGTATTCGGCGGGGATCGCGCGGGGTTCGGGGGCGTCCCGGACCGCCTGCAACACGGACGTGAAGCCGATGGTGTCCTCCAGCGGGACCATCAGCGGGACCTCGTCGGGGCGCTCGCGGTGGTCCAGCAGGTTCGCCAGGAGGTCGGCTTCGGGGTAGGTCTCGCTCAGTTCCTCGACGCCGGACGCGTTCTGGTCGCCGGTTAGTTCGCCGGTTTGGTTGCCGGTCTGCTTGCCGGTCACTGTCAGCCGGCCGGCGGTGTAGGCGAACACCGCCTCGCCCTTGGTGCCCTGGACCCGGACCCACGGATCGATCTCGACGGGCTTCGGCGCGCAGACCGACACCGCGACCAGGATCGGCGGCGCGTCGGGCACCTCGATGCGGACCGCGGAGGTGTCGTCGGCCTCGACCCGGTTCGCGTGGCACAGCTCCAGGCTGATGCGGTCCGGGACCTGCGCCATCGCGTCTTTGCCGAGGACGGCCAGGGCGGTGACGATCGCGTGCGCGAACGGGTTCGTCAGCGCGCCGTCGAGCGCCGGGACCCCGTTCAGCCAGCGCTTGCCGGCCCAGGGCGCGCGGCGCCAGTACGTCTCCGGGCGGCACCAGGCTCCGGCCGCTCCGATGCCGGTGATCTCGCCGATCGCGCCGTCGGCGAGCAGGACGCGCAGGCGTGGCAGTGCGGCGGAGCCGAGGGACTGGAAGCCGACCTGGACCACGCGGCCGGTTTCGGCGGCGGTTTTGCGCAGCGCTTCCAGCTCGGCCAGGCCGGTGACCGGCGGCTTCTCCAGCAGCACGTCCGAGCCGGCGCGCAGGGCGGCTTCGGCGAGGGCGAAGTGGGTGGGGGTGGGGGTGGCGATGAGCGTTACGTCGGGTGGCGGGCCGGCGGCGAGGAGGTCGTCGAGGGAGTCGTAGCGGGCGATGGGGGCTCGGTTTTGTGCGCTTTCGGGCAGCGTGCCGGGCTCGGGCGGGCGCGGGTCGGCGACCGCCGTCAGCCGCAGCCGACCTGCTTGTTCGAGTGCTGCGATGCGGTTCAGGTGCCACCGGCCGTGCCCGTGGACGCCGACGAGCGCGACGGTCGGGGGTATCGGGGGTTGACGCACGTGACCACCTCCGTGAAGATCTGTCCCGGATCGTTCTCGTGAACGGTCACAGGAAGCCTAGCAAAGCGGGGAGGGCATGTGACCGCTTCGGATGCCGCGCTGAAAGCCACACCAGCCGTGAGCGTAAACGGCGATCTGGTCAGCGTGTGCGTGGGGGAGGTGGAAGTGCTCAGGGCCCGCTTCGCCGACGATGGGATACCGGTGCGGGAGTGTCGGGCGCCGTACTTGCACCCGCTGCGGACGTTGTCCGGAGGCGTCGTGACCGGCCATCGTCCGCACGACCACCGCTGGCACAAGGGGCTGGCCATGGCGGTCCCGAGCCTGGGCCGCGTCGGCGAGCCGGCGCCCGCCACGAACTTCTGGGGCGGCCCGAGCTACGTCCCCGGCCGCGGCTACGTCGACCTCGACGACGCCGGCCGCATCGACACCACGTCCTTCGACGTCCTCCCCGACGGCACGATCACCGCGGACCTGGCCTGGGTCGCCGCCGACGGCGTCCCGATGGTGGGGGAGCACCGCACGTTCGCCGTCCGCGACGTGGACCCCGATGCCGGATGCTGGACCCTGGAGTTCCGTAGCGAACTGCGAGTCCTGGGCCCGGACCCGGTGGAGTTCAAAAGCCCGACAGTCCTCGGCCGCGAGCAGGCAGGTTACTGCGGCTTCTTCTGGCGCGGCCCACGAGAGTTCACCGGCGGCCGCGTCCAGTCCTCAACCGCCGCACAAAGCGCGGAGGCACTGATGGGACGGCGCGCGGAGTGGCTGGCGTACACCGGCGAGTTCGACGACCGCGACGGCTTCGCGACGCTGGCGTTCATTGCCGAAGGCGAGAGCCCGGAGTGGTTCGTCCGCGACGACGAATACCCGGGCGTCAACCCGTCGCTCGCCTTCCGGCAGTCGCGCGTGCTGGCGCCTGGGGAGCGGCTGGAGCTGGGGTACCGGGTGGTGATCGCGGACGGGGCTTGGTCGCGGGAGCGAATCGCGCGGTACTTGGGGGCCGGGTGACGGGCGCGTTTTTGGGCGCTGCTGGCCTGTGTGCGGGTGCTGGTGGCGGGTGTGGTTTGTTTGTGGGTTGGCAGTCAAGGGCGTTGGGTGGCGCAGTTCGGTGGTGTGCCTGGCGTCGCGTTGGCGGCCGACGGTGGTGCTGGGCACGACCGCGCGCGGGTCCGAGTCACTGCGCACACGTCAGGTGGGCGGCAATCGTTGGGCGTGGTGGGTACCAACAGTTAAAAGCAGGCCTCCGGCGGCGCCTGCGCGGCGAGCGGCCTCGCTCCGGGGAGTGGGGGCCGCGTAGTCTGCCGGCGGTCGTTGCTTGTGGTCGCCTTGTCCCGGGTTCCCCGTCGCGTCGTCGCCTGACAGTGATGATGGTTCTCGGTGATGCTGTGGGGCGGGTTTGACTCACCGCCTGACTGACGCCTTTGGGTTGTCCTGGTTCCGATTTGTCGGCTTGTCTTGCGCCGTCACCAGGTGCACGGCCGGACGGGTGGGATGTGACTCGGACCGGTGCGCGGTTGTCCCACATCGTCAACCGCCAAAAGAAGTACCCGCATATCAGAACCGCTCGATCGGACCAGCCCCATCCTCCGCCAGCAGCCGCATCACCAACCCCGTCGCCGGCTTCGGTCCGAACGCTGTCGACTTCCGCGGCATCAGCACCCCGGCGCCGGCCAGCTGCCGTACCACGTCCTCGGTCGTGGGCCGCAGTAGGACCGCGGTGCCGCCGATGCGGGCGGCCTCGGCGACGGCGTGGAGCGGGTCGTGGTCGAAGCGGACTTCCTCGGGGGTGTCCGGGAGCTGCCATACCGCCTCGACCAGGACGTGGTGCAGGACTGTGGCGTCCAGGGCGCGCCAGGCCTCGGGGCGGTCGGTGGGGATGGTTTCGGCCAGGACTGCCGGGTCGGGGGCGGTGAGGAGGTAGTGCGTCGTGCCGTCGGACAGGACGAAGGCGTGTTCGCCGGTTGGGATCTCGTCCAGGGCGTGGTGCGGGTCGGGGGTCTGGCGGACCGCGAAGACCTTGCCTGCCTGGACGACGGCTGTCTCCAGCGGGACGTGTGGCAGGACGCGGTGGATCGCGTGCAGGCTCAGCGGGTAGCGCGTGGAGTCCACGAGCAGGGCCAGGCCGTAGTCGGCCGGGCCGCCGCGCTCGGCGCGCAGGCGGCGGTAGGCGGCGTGGCGGTGGTGGCCGTCGGCAATCAGGGCCCGGTGCCAGAGCAGATCGGCGGCGATGCGGCCGGTGGCGGCCGGGTCGGTGAGCGCCCAGAGCCGGTGTTGGGTGCCGTCCGGGGTGGTGGCCGAGGTCAGCGGTTCGGCCAGGTCGGCGACGCGGTCCAGCAGGTCCGAGACCGTGCGGTCGCCCTCGTACGTGAGCAGGATCGGCTCGATGTGCGCCTCGGTGGCGCGCATCTGGGCCAGCCGGTCGGTGACGACGGAGGTGGTCACGGCTTCGTGCGGGAGGATCGCGCGGCTCGCCGGGGACGGCTCGGCCGCCGAGCCGCCGTCCGCGCCGCCAGCGCCGTCCGCATCGTCCAACTTCACCAGCGCGATCAACCCGCGCTGCCGGACCCCGCGCCCGGTCTGCTCGTACACGTAGAACGCCGGTTCGGCGTCCTGCCGCAGCACCCCGTCGTCGATCCACTCCCGTAACGACGTCGCCGCACGGTGATAGCGCGCCGGCGCCCCGGGCCCGGCGTCCACTTCCTCCGGCGCGGCCAGGATCAGGCGCACGACGTTGTGTTCCTCAGTGTCGGCCAATCGCCTGGCCTCGTCCGGTCCGATCATGTCGTACGGTGGCGAAGTGACTGCCGACGGGTCCGAGACCCGATCCGGAGCGAACCGGAGTCCCCGAAAGGGGAGTACGCGCAACGCCTGCGGATCGGTGTTTGCCATGAGGGCATCTTAAGGAAAACAGGCAGTGGCATGACGTGGTGGGAGGGTGGAAAGGAAGAACGCAACAAGGTGTGACGGATGGGGAGCCGGTAGCGGGAGCCGAGTACGACGGAGGATCTGATGTCTGAGCGATATGGCGAGTACGACGCCGAAGACGGTGCAGGCGAGCCCACCGGAGAGGCCGCCGACTGGTACCGGCAGGGCGTTCAGCTGCTGGAGGCCGGCGACCCGGCAGCCGCCGCGCAGCTGCTCACCAAGGTCGCCCAGAAGACCCCCGACTCCGCGCCGGTGCTGGAGGCGCTGGCCCGGGCCCATTTCGACGGCGGACTCTACGAGCAGGCCGTGGAAAGCTTCGCGCAACTGGCACATGTGAGCCCGGACGACGATTACGCACAATTCGGCTGGGGCCTGGCCGCGGCGAAACTCGGCCAGATGGATGTCGCCGTCGAACACCTTTCCGCCGCCGCCGCGATGCGTCCGGAAATCCGTCATTATGCCAACGCTCTGCGTGCCGCCCGGTCCACTCTTCGGGAGCAGACCGGAAAGAAGGGGCTGGCCGACACCTGAGATCGGTGGATGTGATCAGATGGTGGTGTGACCGCTGAGACCATCGAGGGCGACGGCAAGACCGCGCCCCTGCCGTTCCTGACGTCCCAGAAGCCGCTCGCCGAGGCGTACGACACGGCCCTGCTGGACCTCGACGGCGTGGTGTACCGCGGCGCCGACGCGGTGCCGCACGCCGCCGAGGCGCTGCGGGCCGCGCAGAACCTCGGCATGCGCCGCGCCTACGTCACGAACAACGCCTCGCGCACGCCGGAGACCGTCGCCGAGCACCTGAACGAGCTCGGCGTCCCGGCCGTGCCGTCCGAGGTCGTGACCTCGGCGCAGGCCGCGGCCCGGATGGCGCACGCCTGTGTCGGCGACGGCGGCCGGGTCCTGGTGATCGGGGGCGAGGGGCTGATGGCCGCGGTGCGCGAGCTGAACCTGAAGCCGGTGGCCTCCGCCGACGACCTGCCGGACATCGTGGTGCAGGGCTACTCGCCGGACCTGGGCTGGAAGGACCTGGCCGAGGCCACCTACGCGGTGCGCCGCGGCCTGCCGTGGATCGCCACCAACACCGACACCACGGTCCCCACCTCCCGCGGCATCGCCCCCGGCAACGGCACGCTGGTCGCCGCGGTCCAGGCCGCCTCCGGCAAGATCCCGCAGGTCGCGGGCAAGCCGGAGCTGCCGCTGCACCGCGAGTCGATCCTGCGCTCGGGCGCCACCCGGCCGCTGATCGTCGGCGACCGGCTCGACACCGACATCGAGGGCGCGGTCCGCGGCGACACCGACAGCCTGCTGGTCTTCACCGGCGTGACCACGGCGCGCGACCTGCTCGCCGCCCCCGCCGACCGCCGCCCGAGCTACATCGCCGAGGACCTGCGCGGCCTGCTCACCTCGCACGTCGCGCCGACGCGCGACGGCGTGAACTTCGTCTCGGCGCGCTGGACCGCCGCGGTGGTGTCCGAGCAGGTGGTGCTGCACGGGCACGGCGACAAGATGGACGCGCTGCGGGTGATGTGCGCCGCGGTGTGGGAGTACGGCGGGAAGGTCGACGTGGAGGACGCGCTGGCGCAGCTGGCGTAGCTGGTGGAGGTAGGGCTCGGGCCCGGAAGGTGCTCGGGTCTGGAGGGCCCGGATCGGATCAGGCAGCCGCGCTGAACTAGGGATCGCGGATCAGGCAGCAGCGCTGAACCAGGGACCGCAGTCAGGCGGTAGTACCGAACCAGGGACCCCGGTCCAGTCGGTCCTGCACGGCCTCGCGCGCGCCGGGGTCGGCGATGCGGTCGGTGAGGTGCTGGGCGCGGGTTTTGAGGTCGGCGGCGTCCGGCGATCCGGTGGCGGCGGCGGTGCGGGCCAGGATCTCGGTGGCGAAGGCGCGGTCCCAGTCGGTGAAGTCCTCGGGGGATTCGGCGATCAGTTCCGCGTAGCGCGGGGCGTGGAGAGCGGCGATGTGGGGTCGTCCGATCGCGAGCGCGGTCTGGGCGATGGTGTATTCGCCGCGGCCGTGGTGCGCCGGTGTGCCGGCTTCCAGCCAGTGGTAGCACGCCGCGTAGGCCTGGTAGAGCGCGCGGTCCTGCTCCGGGCGCGGTGTGTCGGGAGTGAGGTCGAACAGTAGGTCCCCGAGCTCGTTGTTGAGTTCGACGGCGAACCAGCGGTGGAGATCACGCTCGCGCGGTTGCCGACTGCCGAACGCCGAGACCGCGTCCGGCCAGCGGGCGTAGCCGTGTTCGCGGGCGACGACGTGCTGCGCGTCGCGGATGGAGAACCGGTCGAGGTCTGTCACGCCGGCCTCGGCCGCGCGCTCGGCGGCGCCGGGCTCGCCGCGCCGGACGGCCAGGCGCAGGTCCTTGGCCTGGTTGCGCAGCTGAGCCAGGTCGGCCTCCGAGGGAGGAGCGGGCACGGTGTCGGTCTCGGCAACGGTGTCAGTCATGGCGGCGGCGTCGGTCTTAGCAACGGTGTCAGTCATGGCGGCAGTGTCGGTCTTGGCAACGGTGTCAGTCATGGCGGCGGCGTCGGTCATGGCGGCGGCGTCGGTCTTCGCAACGGTGTCGGTCTTAGCAACGGTGTCGGTCATGGCGGCAGCGTCGGTCTTAGCAACGGTGTCAGTCATGGCAGCCGTCACCAGAACCGAGGTTGCCCGGGAATGGCTTCCAGATCGCTCAGGACCAGCTCGCGCTCCTCGTCCTCGGCGATGTCCTCCGCGGCGGCCAGAGCCTGCTCGGTCCAGGCCCGGGCCTGCTCCTTGTCGCCGGCCACCGCGTGAGCACGGGCCAGCGACTCGTACGCGAACGCCAGGTCCCAGTCCGCGGTGCCGTGCTCCTGGCAGATCTCCAGGCCCCGCCTGGCGTGGTACAGAGCGGGCTCTGCCCGTCCGAGTACGGAGTAGACCCGTGACACCTGCCACTCGCCGCGGCTGCGGTTCACAGCAGTGCCGATCTGGCCCCAGTGGTAGCGCGAGGCGTGCGCCATGTGCAGCATCCGGTCGTCGTCCTCGACGCTGCGCTCCTCCTGCTCCAGCAGCCGCCACACCCCGTTGAAGAGGCCGGCGGCCAGGCGCCGCTCGTCGCCCGCCGGGCCGGAGGTGTCCTGCTTGTCGTTCTCGTTCTCGTTCTCGTTCTTGTTCTGATCGGTCATCGCCGTGGTGACTCCGTCCTCGATGAGATGGTCGGTGCGGTGCAGGTCGCCGCGGACCCGGTCCAGACGGGCCTGGAGCCGGCGCCGGTGCCGGTGCAGAACCTGCTGGATCGCGGCCTCGTCGTCCGGCCGGGCCAGGCACTCGCGCACCTGGTCCAGCGGCACGTCGACGGAGCGCAGGAGTCGTACCAGCCGCGCGGGCCCGACCTGCTCGGCGCTGTAGAGCCGGTAGCCGGTGCCGGCGTCGACCACGGCCGGCGCCAGCAGTCCGACCCGGTCGTAGTGCCTCAGGGCCTTCGCGGTCAGTCCGACGCGACGCGCCAGCTGCCCGACCGTGATCAGCTCGGGTTCATCCGCCATGCCCCGAACCTAGAACCTTGCCCCGGGGAAACCTCAAACGCGGCGCCGAGCGTGCCGAGGGTCCCGGTCCGCGGCCGCGTCCCCTACCTGGACCTCTCACGCTCGCCCCGCGACCGCCGGCGCCCGAGGCTGGCGGCATGAAGGATCTCGACTGGCGCCCGGCCATCCGCATCGTCCTCGTCGGCGACGGCGACTACCCCGTCAATTCCGTGGCTTTCGCCGCAGGTTGGGTCTTCGCCAAGAACGAGCACGGGACCGTGGCGTTCCCGGCCTCGCAGGTCGTGAAGGTCAGCCTGGGCTGACTGAGCCGTCAGCCGTCAGCCGTCACCCCTCAGCCCTCGGCCTGCACCACGACCCCCGCCGCCACCAGCGCCTCCACATCCCCGAACCCCCAAGCCGCCAGCGCCTCCCGCGTGTGCGCCCCGGCCCCGCACGGCGGCAGCCCCAGCTCCGCCGACGTCCGCGAGAACCGCGGCGCCGGCGCCGGCTGCGTCAGCCCGTCCCGCTCCACCAGCGTCCCGCGCGCCGCCAGGTGCGGGTGCGCCGCCGCCTCCTTCGCCGACAGCACCGGCGCCACGCACGCGTCGCTGCCGTCGAACACCTCGGTCCACTCCGCGCGCGTCCGCGTCCGGAACACCTCCGCGAGCAGCGCCCGCAGCTCCGGCCAGCGCTCGCGGTCGTTCTGCTCCGGGGCGCGCTCGGCGATCCCCAGCCGCCGCACCAGCTCGGCGAAGAACTGCGGTTCGATCGCGCCGACCGCCATGTACTCCCCGTCGGCCGTCTCGTACACGTCGTAGTACGGCGCCCCGGTGTCCAGCAGGTTCGTCCCGCGCCGGTCGCGCCACAGGCCCAGGCTGACGAAGCCGTGCAGGATCGCCGACAGGTGCGCGGTGCCGTCGACGATCGCCGCGTCCACGACCTGCCCGCGCCCCGAGCGCGCCGTCTCCCACAGTGCCGCCAGGATCCCGGTGACCAGGTACATCGACCCGCCGCCGAAGTCCCCGACCAGGTTCAGCGGGACCTGCGGCGGGCCGCCGGCCCGGCCGATGGCGTGCAGGGTGCCGGTGACCGCGATGTAGCCGATGTCGTGGCCCGCGGTCGGGGCCAGCGGCCCGTCCTGGCCCCAGCCGGTCATCCGGCCGTAGACCAGCTTCGGGTTGCGGGCCAGGCACGCCTCCGGCCCGATGCCCAGGCGCTCGGCCACGCCCGGCCGGTAGCCCTCGATCAGCACGTCCGCCTGCTCGGCCAGCCGCAGCACCACCTCGGCGCCCCCGGGGTGCTTCAGGTCCACCGCGACCGAGCGCCGGCCCCGGTTGAGCACGTCCCTGTCGCCGAGCGACAGCCCGCCGCCGCCGGGCCGGTCCACCCGGACCACCTCGGCGCCGAGGTCGGCGAGCAGCATCGCGGCGAACGGCCCGGGCCCGATGCCCGCGATCTCCACGACCTTCAGTCCCTGCAGCGGCCCTGTCATGCACCCTCCCGGAGTGTCGGCGGTACCGTTTCTGACGGTGTATCAGATGGGGCTTCAGGGCGCCTGTTCGAACAACGGCCGCAGCAGCGCCTTCGACCTCTGCCAGCGCTCATCGAGCCGCGCCGAGGGATGGGGATGCAGGAACGAGACCATCCGCAGCCCCCTGATCGCCTCCAGCGCGGTCAGCAGCCGCAGCTGGAAGTCCGGCAGCGCGGTCACCGCCGGTCCGAACAGCACCACCGAGACCTCCGCGAACCGCGCGGTCAGCGCCCGCTCGAACGCGGTCGTCGCCTCCCGCAGCTCCGGATCGGTCCGCGCGGCCACCCACAGCTCGATCGCGGCGTCGAACGTCGGGCCCTGATGGGCCTTCCACAGCAGCTCCAGCGCGTCCCCGACGGGGTCGGCGGAGCCCGCCAGCAGGTCCGGCCGGGCCAGCACGTCCGTGGCCTGCTGCTCGGCCAGATGCCGCACCGCCGCCACGACCAGCTCGTCCTTGGTCGCGAAGTGGTGCACCTGGGCCCCGCGCGAGACCCCGGCCAGCTCCGAGACCCGCGTGGTCGTGGTGCCGGCGTAGCCGTGCTTCACCAGGCACTCGACGGTCGCGTCGAGCAGCAGGCGGCGGGTCGCGGCGGAGCGTTCCTCCTGGGTGCGGCGTGCGGGTGCGGTCACGCGCACCAACTTACATGCAGCGCTGCCGGTTTGTTTACCGTCAGACCAGCTTCCGAAGCCGCAGCAGGTCCGAGAACGAAGCCTCCAGCTTCACCCGCCCCCGAGCCCACGCCGAAGCGAAGTTCAGATCCCCGGCGACCAGCGCGAGCAGATCGTCACTGTTGATCGTCAGCCGGATCTGCGCCCGGTCGCTCGGCTCGGTGGTGACGTCCTCCAACGTCCCCTCGCGCAGCGTCCCGTGAAAGGTCACGTCCAGATCCGGGACCCGCAGGCTCACGGTCCGTACGAGCTTCTTGTTCGACTCGTCCATCTCGCCGAGCTTCCCGGCGAATTCCTTCAGTGCTTCCCGGCATTCCTCGATGGTGGCCACGCGCGTGACCTTAACGCACCTCGGCCGGTGTACGCGTGCTGCTCGCGGCCGGCACGCGCGGCGCCGGGAGCGGCGCGGCCCGCCCGGCCGGCTTGTTCTTGCGCGAGACCGCCGCCCAGACCACGAACGACAGCGTGATGAGCAGGTACGCGTCGCCGATCACGTTCTCCCACCAGCCCCAGTGCATCTCCAGGCCGTTGTTGGTCGGGAACAGCAGCAGCGGGCCGATCAGGAACACCACGGTGAGCAGCGCCAGGCCGGCCATCTTCAGGCGGTCGCGGCCGCGCACGATCTGGATCGCGAACGGCAGCAGCATCGGCGCGATCCACACCCAGTGGTGCGACCAGGAGACCGGGGAGATGAGCAGCTGGCAGGCGGCGACCACGGCCAGCGCGCACACCGGGTCCTCGCGCCGGATCGCACGCCGGGCGCCCAGGTAGGCCAGGCCGATGACGACCATCGACAGCGCGAACCAGAGGTGCTCCTCGGTCTTCACCGACATCGCCATGCCGGGCAGGCCGCCGAGCCGGTGCAGGCCGCCGCGCAGCGACTGGTTGGCGGCGTATCCGAGGTCGCCGATGCGGGTCGGGTCGAAGACCGTCGCGGTCCAGTACGCCTTGCTGTCGCGGGGCGCCAGGATGAAGCTGAGCGACGTCGCTCCGACGAAGGACGCCGCCATGTTGGAGGCGGTCTTCCACTGCCGGCGCGCCACGAAGTAGAGCAGGAACACCGCCGGGGTCAGCTTGATCGCCGCGGCGATGCCGGCCAGCACGCCGCGCGGGATCCGGGTCTTGGGGCCCAGGGCGTCGGTGACGACCAGCCCCATCAGCAGCAGGTTGATCTGCCCGTGCAGGAACGTGCTGCTGATCGGCTCCATCACCAGGCTGGCCAGGGTCAGCGTGACCAGCACCCGGGGCGTGGGCTCGGGCAGGAAGCGGGCCCCGGCGCGGTTGTGCAGCACCAGGTAGATGGTCCAGGTCAGGGCACTGAACCCGATCGCCACCATGAGCACCGCGGCCAGGTAGTACCCGACGAAGCCCAGCACGCTGAACACCACGGCCGCGAACGGCGGGTAGGTGAACGGCAGGTCCGGGCCCTTGAGCGGATGCGGGAAGCGTGCCGTGTACAGCGGCAGGTCCTTCATGAAGGAGATCCCGCCGTCCCGGTAGACCTTCAGGTCTATCAGCGGGTTCCCGCCCTTGCCGGCTATCAGCCCGACTCCGAAGACCAGAACGGCCGCGGCCATCCACCAGGCGGCCGCCCGGCGGCGGCTCCACGGCTTGTAGGAGGTTGTCAAACGGTCGATCCAGGCACCGTCGTCCACCATCGCCATGCCAGCGCAGCTCCTCACGAATTCGACGCCGGCGACCGGCAGACCCACGTTTCCCATCCCGCCACGGCGATGGGAATCACCCCGACAGCCGCTGATGTTAGCGGATGTGGGCACCCTTTGAATGTCACTCGAAAGAGTCTTGAGTTAACGGCGGATGCCATTCAGGCGACGCTCTGACCAGGTTTTCATCGGTGCCTGAAGGAAATCTGATGCCGGAGCTGCGCATTATCGGACGGCAATTGCGAATTCGTGGCCGACCATCCGCGTCGGTCCGGTTCTGCTACAGCTTGTCGTAGTTCGTCGGCGGAGTCAACGCCGCGGCGCCCGCGGCCCCGACGCCCGGCCGCCCCAGAGCGGCCGCACCGGCGCCCACCGCTGTGCACGCGATAGCGTTCATAGTGAACAACCGGCAACCGAAGGCGAGCGGCGCGACCATGGACGAGTTCACGACGGACGGCCCCGAGGGCGGCGTCCTGGCCGGCCTGTTGGGCGACCCCCGGGAGGCGGCGCGCGCCGAGGAGCCCGTCGTCCCGTTCCATGAGACCTCCGAAACCGTCGACTTCCAAGTGGATTACGAGCACTCCGGCGACCGCCGCGTCGACGACGCCCTGGACCGTCTGGCCGGGCTGCCCGGCACGCCGCTGGCCGGCCACGCCGACGTGTACGACGCCGTCCACACCGAGCTGCGCGCGGTCCTGTCCGAGCAGCCCGCGGCCCAGGGCCCCCGGTGACCGCCCGGCGCCGCCTGGACGCCGAGCTGGTGCGCCGCAACCTCGCCCGCTCCCGCGAGCAGGCCCGGGAGCTGATCGAGGCCGGTCGGGTGAAGGTCGGCGGCCAGACCGCGGGCAAGCCCGCGACGCAGGTGGAGACCTCCGCGGCGATCGTGGTGGCCGAGGCCGGCACCGGCCCGGACTACGTCTCGCGCGGCGGGCACAAGCTGGCCGGCGCGCTGGCCGCGTTCGCCGCCGACGGCCTGAGCTTCGCCGGCCGCCGCGCGCTGGACGCCGGCGCCTCCACCGGCGGTTTCACCGACGTGCTGCTGCGCAACGGCGCCGCGCACGTGGTCGCCGTCGACGTCGGCTACGGCCAGCTCGCCTGGTCGCTGCGCACCGACGAGCGGGTCACCGTCCTGGACCGCACCAACGTGCGCGACCTGGCGCCGGAGATGATCGGCGGTCCGGTGGAACTCGTGGTGGGTGATCTGTCGTTCATCTCACTGCGGCTGGTGCTGCCGGCGCTGGCCGCCTGCGCGACCGAGGAGGCGGATCTGACCCTGATGGTCAAGCCGCAGTTCGAGGTCGGCCGGGAGCGGTTGGGCTCCGGCGGCGTGGTGCGCGACGTCGGCCTGCACGCCGAGGCGGTGCGGGACGTGGCCGCCGCGGCGGGCCGGGCCGGGCTCGGGGTGCGCGGCGTGGCCGCCAGCCCGCTGCCGGGACCGGCGGGCAACGTCGAGTACTTCCTGTGGCTGCGGGCCGACGCGCCGCCGCTGCGCGAGGAGGACCTGGCGCGCGCCATCAAGGAGGGCCCGGCCGGGGACGGCCGGTTCGACACGGACTCCGCGCCGGAGCCCGCTCCGGACGACATCAGTCGAGCGGGATCGATCGCGAACGAGGGGTCAGGGGAAGCGAGCTGATGGGACACGGCGAGCGCAACGTGCTGTTGGTCGTCCATACCGGCCGGCGGGTGGCGCTGGACGCCGCGCGCGACACGGTCGCGCGGCTGTCGGCCAGCGGGGTCGGGGTGCGCGTGCTGGCCGGGGAGGCCGGGGAGCTGGAGACCGACGCTCCGGTCTGCGCGGCCGGCACCGAGGCGCTGGAGGAGATCGAGCTGGTGGTGGTGCTCGGCGGCGACGGCACGATGCTGCGCGGCGCCGAGGTGGCGCGCTCGGCCGGGGTCCCGCTGCTGGGCGTCAACCTGGGCCGGGTCGGGTTCCTGGCCGAGGCCGAGTACGAGGACCTGGCCTTCGTCGTGGACCGCATCGTGGCCCGGGACTACACGGTCGAGGAGCGGATGACCCTCGACGTCGAGGTCAGCCTCGACGGGCGGGTCGTGGACCGTTCCTGGGCGCTGAACGAGGCCAGCGTGGAGAAGGCCTCGCGCGAGCGGATGCTGGAGGTGCTGGTCTCCATCGACCGCCGGCCGCTGTCGAAGTGGGGCTGCGACGGCGTCATCTTCGCCACCCCGACCGGTTCCACCGCCTACAACTTCTCCGCCGGGGGCCCGATCGTCTGGCCGGACCTGGATGCCCTGCTGCTGGTGCCGATCAGCGCGCACGCGCTGTTCGCGCGGCCGCTGGTGGTCTCCCCGCACTCGCTGCTGGCGCTGGAGCTCCAGCCCAACGGGGACGAGACCGGGAGCAAGGGCGCTGTGATGTGGTGCGACGGCCGCCGGGTGCTCGACCTGCCGGCCGGCGCGCGGGTCGAGGTGCGGCACGGCGCGCTGCCGGTGCGGTTCGCGCGGCTGCACAAGGCGCCGTTCACCGACCGGCTGGTCGCGAAGTTCGCGCTGCCGGTGGACGGCTGGCGCGCGGAGAAGTAGCGGCCGAGCTGAGGTCGTTCCTCACACTGACACCGTGTCAGGGCTGTGAACTTCGCCCCCTAAAGGGACGAATCCGGCGCGCAGGTACCGCTTCCGGCCCGCGAAGACCTAGTGTCGTACCTGTGCTGGAGCAGATGAGGATTCGCGGCCTCGGCGTCATCGAGGACGCGGTATTGGAGCTGTCGCCCGGATTCACGGCCGTCACCGGCGAGACCGGAGCCGGCAAGACGATGGTGGTCACCGGCCTCGGCCTGCTGTTCGGAGGCCGTTCGGACTCCGCCCTGGTCCGGCCCGGCGCCGAGCGGGCCTCGGTCGAGGGCCGCCTGGTCGTGGACCCCAAGGGCGCCGCCGGCCTGGCCGCCGCCGAAGCCGGCGCCGAGCTCGAGCCCGTCGGAAAGGACAAGGCAGAACTCATCATCGCCCGGTCGGTGTCCTCCGAGGGGCGCTCCCGGGCCAGCCTGGGCGGCGCCGCGGTCCCGATCGGCGTCCTCGGCGGCCTGGCCGACGACCTGGTGGCGATGCACGGCCAGTCCGCGCAGCAGTCCCTGTTGCAGCCGGCGCGCCAGCGCCAGGCCCTGGACCGCTACGCCGGCCCGGCCGTCGCCGAGCCCCTGGCCGAGTACAAGGCCTGCTTCGACCGCCTGAAGAAGATCGACTCCACCCTCGACGAGCTGACCACGCGGGCCCGCGAGCGGGCCCAGGAGGCCGACCTGCTGCGCTTCGGCCTGGCCGAGGTCGAGCGCCTGGAGCCGGTCGAGGGCGAGGACGCCGAACTCGACGCCGAGTCCGAGCGCCTCGGCCACGCCGACACGCTGCGCACCGCCTCCGGCGGCGCGCACATGGCGCTGGCCGGCAGCCCCGACGACCCGGCGTCGATCAACGCGCTGTCCCTGGTGTCGGAGGCGACCCGCGCGCTGGAGGCGGCCCGCGGCCACGACCCGGCGCTGGCCGAGCTCGCGCAGCGCCTGGACGAGGCGTCGTTCCTGCTGGCGGACGTCTCCACGGAGCTGGCGGCGTACGCCGACTCGATCGAGGCCGACCCGCGCCGCCTGGCCGACGTCCAGCAGCGCATCAGCGACCTCAACAGCCTGATGCGCAAGTACGGCCCGAAGCTCTCCGACGTCATCGCCTGGGCCTCCGACGGCGCGCTGCGCCTGTCCGAGCTTGAGGGCGACGACGACCGCATCGCCTCCCTGACCGAGGAGCGCACCGCGGCGCGCTCGGAGCTGGCCGGGCACGCCGCGCGGGTGTCGGCGGCGCGCTCGCAGGCCGCGGACAAGTTCGCGGCGGCGGTGACCACGGAGCTGGCCGAGCTGGCGATGCCGCACGCGCGCGTCGAGGTCCCGGTGGCCCAGAAGGACTCCGCCGACGGCCTGGAGCTGGAGCCGGGCGGCCGGACGGTGGCCTTCGGCCCCACCGGCGTCGACGACGTCGAGATCCGCCTGGCCCCGCACCCGGGCGCGCCGTTCCTGCCGATCGCCAAGGGCGCGTCCGGCGGCGAGCTGTCGCGCGTGATGCTGGCGGTCGAGGTGGTCTTCGCCGGCTCGGACCCGGTGCCGACGTTCGTCTTCGACGAGGTCGACGCGGGCGTCGGCGGCAAGGCCGCGGTCGAGGTGGGGCGGCGGCTGGCGCGGCTGGCGCGGTCCGCGCAGGTCGTGGTGGTGACGCACCTGCCGCAGGTGGCGGCGTTCGCCGACCGGCAGCTGGTGGTGAAGAAGGCCAACGACGGGCTGGTGACGCGCTCGGGCGTGGTGGTGCTCGACGACGCGGCGCGGCGGCGGGAGCTGGCGCGGATGCTCGCCGGGCTGGAGGAGTCGGAGCTCGGGCAGGCGCATGCCGACGAGTTGTTGCAGGCGGCTGCGGCGGATCGGCAGCGGGCTTAGGTTTTTGCTTTTTGCTGGGGCCGACCCTGGTTCGGGTCGGCTCTGGTTCGGCTTTGGTTCGGCTCCGGGTCGTCCTCGGCCGGCGGGACCCGGCGTGACCCGGCGCGACTCAGTCGAGCCCGTGCCGCAACGCGTACCGCACGGCCTGAGCCCGGTCGCGAACGCCGATCTTCGCGAACAGATTGTTGATGTGCGTCTTCACCGTCGCGGCGGAGACGAACAATTCCTCGGCGATCTCGGTGTTCGACTTCCCGCGCGCGATGAGCGTCAGCACCTCGGCCTCGCGCGGGGTCAGGTCGACCGAGGGCGGGACGTCGACGGCGGCGGCGAGCAGTATGGCGGTGACCCCGTCGTCCAGCACCGACTGTCCCGACGCGGCGGCTTCGATGGCCCGCGCGATCTCAGCGCGCCCGGACTCCTTGGTGAGGTAGCCGGTGGCGCCGGCTCGCAGAGCTTTGAGGATCGAGGCGTCATCGGCGTGCGTGGTGAGCACCACGACCCGCACATCCGGCGCACTCTCCCCGATCAGCCGAGTCGCCTCGACCCCGTCGACGCCGGGCATCCGCAGATCCATGAGCACGACATCCGGCCGCAGCGTCTCCGCCGCCGCCACCGCCGCCGCACCATCGGCGGCCTCCCCGACCACCTCGACGCCGGGGGTCACGGACAGGAGGGCGACCAGGCCGTCGCGTACTGCTGCTTGGTCATCGGCGACTACTACTCGGATTGCTGCCACGGCAGCATTCTCACAGTGTTCGGGGTGCTGCTGCTTCAGGCGGGGGTGCCACCGAACTCAACCGGCACCACCGCCGCCACCCGGAACCCCCCGCCCTCCGTGCCCCCCGCCTCCACCGACCCGCCGACCAGCCCGACCCGCTCCCGCAGCCCGACCAGTCCCCAGCCGCCGCCGGAGTCCGACAGCGGTGTTGAAGGTCTTGTCGAGGCCTCGTTCTCGACCGTCAGTGTGACCGTGTCCGCTCCCACCGCCAGCCGTACCGCGACCGCCGCGCCGGGTGCGTGCTTGCGCGCGTTCGTCAGTGCTTCCTGCGCCACGCGCTGGAGGGTCTGCGCCGTCTCCACGGCCAGCTCTGGCACCGGTCCGTCGACCACCTCGAACGTCGCCGGCCAGCCGGTGACCTCCGCGTAGTCCGCCGCCAGTACCGCCAGCGTCTCCTCCGGCGGCTTCACGTCCTCGCGCAGCGCCGCCACCGCGCGGCGGACCTCCGACAGGCCGTCGCGGGCCAGACGGCGGGCGCGGATCACCATCGTGTGGGCGCGCTCCAGGTCTGCGCCGTCGGTCATCAGGGCGTCGGCGGCTTCCAGTTGGATCGCCAGGCCCGACAGCGAGTGCGCCAGCACGTCGTGCACGTCCCGGGCGATCCGTCCGCGCTCGGCCAGTGCCGCCGCGTGCGCCTGCTCGGTGTTGGCTCGGCGCGTCATCACCAGCAGGTCCTGCGCACGTTCCAGCGCCAGGCGGCGGGAGCGGCGCGCGTCGCCGAACAGGTAGCCGCTGACCGTCACCGCGACGACCCAGGGGAACTGGCTTCCGTCGTTCGCGGCGACCGCGCTGACCGCGCCGACCACGACGGCCGCGATGCCGACGTACAGCGCGGTCGCCCGCGCTTCGGTCATGGCCTGCAGGTACATCACGCTCATGAAGACGTACGTCAGCCCCGACGGCTCGGCCAGCCCCGGACCGGCCAGCACCGCGCCGCACAGCGCTATCACCGCGACGGCCGGCACCAGCACCGGTATCCGCCGCACCGCCGAGACCGACCACACGACGCCGGCCAGCGCCGCCATCGCGCCGAAGACCCAGGCCGCCGGCCGGTGGCTGTGCGCGACGGTGAACGACACGCCGCCGATGGCCACCAGCCGCAGCACCACGGCGACCGCGGGCCAGCGCTCGGTCCACCGCCGCAGGTCGGGGAACTCCTCGGTGCCGCTGCTCATGATGAGGCCAGTGTGCCCGGCCGACGGGGCGCCAAGCACGTCGGCCACGTCGGCCGCGGCGAGGCGGCTCAGGGCCTCGCCCCAGCTCCGGACCTGGCCGGCGGCCCGGGCTGTGGCTTGGGCGGTGGCTCGGACGGCGCGGGCGGCGCGCGCGGAACGGGTGGCGCGGGTGGCCGGCCCGGCGCTCGTGCTCGTGCCTGTACTCACGCTGGTGCTAACTCCGGTACGAACTCCGGTGCTGGCCCCGGTGCTAACTCCGGTACGAACTCCGGTGCTGGCCCCGGTGCTAACTCCCGTACGAACTCCGGCGCTGGCCCCGGTGCTAACTCCCGTACGAACTCCGGTACTGGCCCCGGTGCTAACTCCCGTACGAACTCCGGTACTGGCCCCGGTGCTAACTCCCGTACGAACTCCGGTGCTGACCCCGGTACCAACTCCCGCACTAACTCCGGTACTCGCGTCGGCACTCACGACCGCGCCAGCACCGGGATCCCGCTGGCGTGCGCCCGCGGCACCACGATCAGCGACTCAGCGGCCAGCGACAGTCCGAACATGAGCATCGTCGAGGAGCTCATCGCCGACTTTCCGGCGCCTGCGCCGACCGCGGCCAGCTCCAGGCCGAAGCGCAGGGCGAAGGAGCCGAGCCAGAGCAGGATCGTGATCGGCCGGTAGCGGGCCCACAGCACGCCGTTGCGCTCGTACAGGTGGATCGAGCTGCCTCGGATCAGGCCGATCGCGACCGACACGCCCGCCTGGATTCCCAGCCACACCTGGTCGGTGTGCGTGAGGGTGCCGCTCTTCTGCAGGATGACGAGGCCGTAGACGGCCAGCACGCCCGGCATGACGATCGAGCGCCGGGTGTCGACCGGACGTCCGGTCAGGCGCTTGCCGATGACCAGCGCGGCGACCGCGACGATGAGGACGATCTGCAGGATGTTCATGTCTTCGACGGTAGGGATTCTGCGGTCTGCGCAGATCGGAGCCGGGGTGGAGACCGGGGTGGAGATTCAGCGCCTCTCCCTTCCCATCCGCCCCGCGTCCCGCACCGGCCAATCCCTTACCGCCGCCGCAGCCGGACGTGCGACGATGAGCGCCAGTGATGACGCACTCTCCGCACCGTCCCCGACGCCGAGCCCAGGCCCGCCAGCCAGATTTGCCGGGTCTTTCCGGCGTTGCCCGCGTGGACCGCCGCACCAAGGACCTGACCAAGCGCCTGCGGGCCGGCGAGATCGCTCTCATTGACCACGTCGACCTGGACGGCCCGGCCGCCGAGGCGCTGTTGGCCTGCAAGCCCGCGGCCGTGGTGAACGCTGCCAAGTCGTTGTCCGGCCGCTACCCGGCGATGGGCCTGGAGATCCTGCTCTTGGCCGGCATCCCGGTGGTCGACGAGGTCGGGTCGGCCGTGCTGGAGCGGATCTGCGAGGGCGACATGGTGCGCCTGGACGGCAACGTCATCCTGCGCGGCAGCACCCCGGTCGCGGTCGGCAAGGCCGTGGATCTGGACGAGGTCGTCGAGGCGCTGGCCGAGGCCCGCTCGACGGTCTCGGAGCAGATCGAGGCGTTCACCGCGAACACCATGGAGTACCTGCGCGCCGAGCGCGACCTGCTGTTCGACGGTGTCGGCGTCCCGGACATCACCACCGAGCTGGACGGCCGCCACGTCCTGATGGTGGTTCGCGGCACGCACCACAAGGACGACCTGGCGGTGCTGCGTCCCTACATCCGCGAGTACCGGCCGGTGTGCATAGGGGTCGACGGCGGCGCCGACGCGCTGCTGGAGGGCGGCCACAAGCCGGACATCATCGTCGGCGACATGGACTCGGTCTCCGACGAGGCGCTGGGCTGCGGCGCGGAGCTGATCGTGCACGCCTACCCGGACGGAACCGCCCCGGGCCTGGACCGCGTCACCAACCTGGGGCTGCCGTGCGTGCTGTTCCCGGCGGCCGGCACGAGCGAGGACGTGGCGATGCTGCTGGCCGACGACAAGGGCGCGACCCTGATCGTCGCCGTCGGCGGCCACACCAACCTGGTGGAGTTCCTGGAGAAGGGGCGCGGCGGGATGGCCTCGACGTTCCTGACCCGGCTGCGCGTGGGCGGCAAGCTGGTGGACGCCAAGGGCGTCTCGCGGCTGTACCGCAGCCGCATCTCCAACGCGTCCCTGGCCGCGCTGGTGCTCGCCGCGCTCACCACGATCATCGCCACGCTGCTGGTCTCGCCGGCCGGGAAGGGGTACCTGACCGTGCTGGGTTCGCTGTGGGACGACTTCGTGTTCTGGCTGCGGAGTTCGTTCTCGTAGGCCACCACGAGGTGAGCGCGTAGGCTTCACCTGACTTGCCTGACTTGACCTGTCGTTGAATCGAGACCGATTCGTCTGTGAGCTGGGAGACACGTGCGGCGACGACGGCCCGAAGGGCGCTCGTGGAGTGATCCACTGCCGATGGCGGCCCCCGCGCGCCCGGCAGGTATCGGGGCTGTTCTCAGTGGGGAACGAGGCGGTTCCCCCTTGCGGCTGCGGGGACTGTTCACTTGATCGACTTCCGCTACCACGTCGTCTCCATCGTCGCCGTCTTCCTCGCCCTCACCGTCGGCCTGGTCATCGGGTCCTCCTACCTGAGCAAGGTCGCCTACGACGAGCTGAACAACCAGCTCTCCTCCCTGCGCGGCCAGAACCAGGCGCTGCACAGCACCCAGAACGAGCTCGACAACCAGGTCCGCGACCGGGACAGCCTGATCGCCGCGCTGGGCCCGGACGCCGTCGCCGGCAAGCTCGCCGGCCACTCCGTCGCTGTGGTGATGCTCCCCGGTGCCGACGGCTCCAGCGGCGACGCTCTGGCCGCGCTGCTCGGGAAGGCCGGAGCGCAGGTCACCGGCGAGGTGACGCTGAAGTCCGCGCTGCTGGACCCGGGCCAGGCCACGAAGCTGGCCGCCACCGGCGCGAAGCTCCCGGCCGCCGAGCGCGGGGGAGAGCAGCTGCCGACCCCGTCGGCCTCCGCGACGTCCGGCACGCCGGCCCCGGTGGTCGCCATGGCCGACATCGCCGGCGCGGTGGTACACCGCATACCGGCGAACTCCTCCGGCATCGGCGAGCAGAAGATCACGGACCAGGCGTCCCAGGACGTGCTGACCGCCTACAGCGACGCGGGGTTCGTCGACGTGAAGGCGGCCAGCGCGACCTCGGCGGACCTGGTGGTGGTGCTGGCCCCGCCGGCCCCGTCCTCGGGCTCCGCGGGCAACGACGCCGCCGACGCGCTGTACCTCGGCTTCCTGAAGGACCTGACCGGCGGCGGCCGCTCGCTGGGCGCGGTCCTGGCCGGCCCGGCGTCCTCGGCGGCGAGCCCGGGGCTGCTGGCCGCGGCGCTGAAGGACGGCTGGGTGTCGAAGAACGTGTCGACCGCGGACACCGCCGACCAGCCCTCGGGCCGCATCATCACGGTGTTCGCCCTCGCCGAGGCCGCCGGCGGCAAGACCGGGCACTACGGACTCACCGGGACGGCCGACGGGCCGCTGCCGGACCTGCACTGAGGCCGGTGGCGGGCCGGTATGCGGAGGGGATTTCGGGTGAGTGGGAATCGGGCGGCAGGGGCATCGGACGGCGGGCCGGGGGACCGGCTGGCGAAGCTGATCAGCGGCGCGAACACGCCGACTGCGGCCGCGGACCGGTTGAGAGCGGCGATCACCGTCCTGGAACTCCGCCCTCGGCGAGGATCCTCCGACGCGAGTCGTTCGGCGATCGGCGCGAACACGCCGGCTGCGGCCGCGGACCGGTTGAGAGCGGCGATCACGGTCCTGGAACTCCGCCCTCGGCAAGGATCCTCCGACGCGAGTCGTTCGGCGATCCGCCTCCGCGCACGAGGTAGCGTCGAGCAGGTGGTTGGTGTCGGCGGTGTCGTGGCGGCCGCCGCGGTCGGCGGGGGCGTGGCGCGCGGTGCCTATCGCCTGCTGAACGCACGGCCTCCCGGTGGCCGGGAGCGCTGGGTCCGCAAGAACAACCGCGGCCGCGAAGTCACCCTGCTCGAAGGCCCCGCCGTCGCTCTCGGCATCGCCGCGGCGTCCCTCCTCGTCCCCGGTGTGCCCGCCTCGGTGCGGCTCGCCGGCTGCGGTGCGGCACTCGGTGCCGGCGCCGTCGGGCTCTACGACGACCTCAACGAACGCGGCGCGGCCAAGGGCTTCCGCGGCCATCTCAGCGCGCTGGCGCACGGCGAGGTCACCACCGGCGCCGTCAAGATCCTCGGCATCGGCGCCACCGGTCTGGCCGCCGGCGCCGTCGTCCGCCGCGATCCGCTCGACCGTGTGCTGGCCGGCCTCGTCGTCGCGGGGGCGGCCAACGTCGTGAACCTCTTCGACCTGCGCCCCGGACGCGCCACCAAAGCCGCGGTCATCGGCGCGGGCGGCGGCCTCCTGCGCGAGGTCTTCACAGGTAGATCGAGCTCTGGGCTCCTCACGGCGGCGGCACTCGGTGCCGCCGCAGCGCTTCTCCCTGAAGACCTCGGCGAGCAGGCCATGCTCGGCGACTGCGGGGCCAACGCACTCGGTGCCGCACTCGGTGTCGCGGCGGCCGCACGCGCCTCGCGTCCCGGCCTCGTCGTCCTGGCCGCCGGCCTCGTCGCGCTCACCGCGGCCAGCGAGAAGGTCAGCTTCACCAAGGTCATCGCCGCGACGCCGCCCCTGCGCGCGCTCGACGAGTGGGGCCGGATCCCGAAGCGGAGCGAGACCGCGGATGGCTGACGTCCAGATCGATCACGACCAGGCCGAGGTGGTCGCGCCGAAAGCCGCCGCCGAGTCCTCGGTGCCGCAGCAGCACGCGGACCCGAGCCCCGCGAGCCTTCAGAACCCCGCGAGCTCTCAGAACCCCGCGAGCTCTCGGAACGCCGCGAGCCCCCCGAGCCCTCAGAACACCCCGGATCCTCAAAGCCCCCCAAGCCCGCGCGCCGTCCGCCTCCCGCGCCGAGCGAACACCCTCCTCGGTGCCGCCGTCCTCATCGCCATAGCGACCGTCGCCTCCCGCGTCGTCGGCTTCGGCCGCTGGCTCGTCTTCTCCCACACCGTCGGCGCCGGCTCCCTGGCCGACGCCTACAACTCCGCGAACCAGCTCCCCAACATCGTCTTCGAGATCACCGCCGGCGGCGCCCTGGCCGGCGTCGCCGTCCCGCTCCTGGCCGGCCCGCTCACCGGCGGCGACGGCCCGGCCGACCGGGCCCGCGCCTCCCGCATCGTCTCGGCCCTGCTGACCTGGACGCTGGCCATCCTCATCCCGCTGTCGGCGACCGGCGTCGCGCTGGCCGGTCCGATGGGCCACATCCTCGGCAGCGGCCACGGCCCCTACTACACGGACCAGATCAGCCGCTTCCTGATCTTCTTCCTCCCGCAGATCCCGCTCTACGGCGCCGCGGTCGTCCTCGGCGCGACCCTGCAGGCCGACCGCCGCTTCCTGGCCCCGGCCCTGGCCCCGCTGCTGTCCAGCCTGGTCGTCATCGCCTCCTACACGGTCTTCGCCTTCCTGGACCGCGGACGCGGCGCGCACCTGCGCGACCTGCGCCGCCTCCCCGAGCTCGTCCTGGCGCTCGGCACGTCCGCGGGCGTCCTGATCCTGGTCCTGTCGCTGCTGCCAGCCGTGCGCCGCGCGAAGTTGAACCTGCGCCCGACGTTCCGCTTCCCCGAAGGCGTCGCCCGCAAGGCCCGCTCCCTGGGCGTCGCCGGCGTCGCGACCCTGATCGCGCAGCAGCTCGCGGTCCTGACCATCGTCCTGCTCTCCAACGCCGGCCACGCCTCCACCGGCACCCTCACCGTCTTCAACCTGGTCTGGGCCGTCTACTCGCTCCCGTACGCGGTCCTCGCGGTCCCGGTCGCGACCAGCGCCTTCACGGACCTGTCCGCCAAGTGGGCGGCCGGGGACCGCCGCGGCTACGCGCACGGCGTCGCCGCCACCACCCAGGCCGTCGTGATCTTCTCCGCGGCCGGCGCCTCGGTCCTGGCCGCCGCCGCGTGGCCCACGGCCCGGCTGTTCCTCACCGCGCGCCACGGCACCGGCGGCAGCGTCACCGTCGAGATGATGGGCCAGGGCCTGACCGCCTTCGCCCCCGGCCTGATCGGCTACGGCCTGCTGGCCCACCTCAGCCGCGCGCTCTACGCCTGCGGCCGGGGCCGCGCCGCCGCCACCGCGGTCTGCGCCGGCTGGTTCACCGTGCTGGCCGCCGACCTGACGCTGGTCGAACTGATGCCCGGCGAGGACGCGGTCATCGCGCTGGGCCTGGGCAACATCCTGGGCATGACCGTGGCCGGCGCCGCGCTGCTCGCCGCCGTCCGCCGCGGCGTCGGGCGCGACGCGCTGGCCGGCGTCGGGCGTGCCGGGCTGGTCGCGGCGTTGGCCGCGGCCGTCGCCGCACCGATCGGGATGCTGCTCGCCGCGCTGCCCGGCGCCACCGGCCCGCTGCGGGCGATGCTGATCGGCGCGACGACCGCGCTGCTGACCATCGCGCTGTTCGTCGGCGTCGCCGTCGTCGCGGCCAAGCGGCTGCTGCCCGACACCGAGTGCGGCAAGTGGCTGCGCGCACCCATCGAGTACGGGTACCGATACCGGAACCGGCGCGGCCGGAGGTCCCCGCAATGAGCACGCACGCCCTGCGGATCCTGCTGGTCCGCCCCGAGAGCACCGGCGGCATCGGCGTCCACGTCGACAGCCTCACCCGGGCCCTGCGCGAGGTCGGCCACGACGTCCGCACCCTGGTCGCCACCGGCACCGGCGCGATACCCGCGATCCGGCACGCGGCCCGCCAGGCGCAGGCCGACGTGGTCCACGCGCACGGCCTGCGCGCCGGCGCCGCGGCGTGTCTGGCGACCCGCAAGCGCACCGTGGTGACCCTGCACAACGCGCCTTCCAACCGCGCCGGGGAGATGCTGCTGCGGCTGATCGCGCAACGCGCCGACGCCGTCCTGGCCGCCTCGCACGACCTGGTCGCCACCGCGACCAGGGACGGCGCGAAGAACGCCTCCTTCGGCCCGGTCGTGGCCCCCGCCCTGCCCGCGCCGACGCTGCCCACGCCGGAGGTGCGCGGCGCGCTCCGCCGCGAACTCGGCCTGGCCGCCGACGACGAGCGCCGCCTGGTCCTGGCCGTCGGCCGGCTGGCCCCGCAGAAGGACTATGACACCCTTCTCAAAGCATTGATAATAATCCGGGAGCGATTCGGCGCCGCGGGCGTACCGCCGGTCGCCATCGCGGGCGAGGGGCGGCAGCGCTCCGTGCTCCAGTCCATCATCGACGCGCACGAGCTCCCGGTCGCGCTGCTCGGCCACCGCGCCGATATCGCCGATTTGTTGCGGGCCGCCGACATGTTCGTGATGTGCAGCACCTGGGAGGCCCGGCCGCTGGCGTTGCAGGAGGCGCTGCGGGCCGGCGTGCCGAGGGTGATCGCGACCGACGTCGGCGGCGTCGCGGAGGTCACCGCGGGTTTTCTGCCGCTGATCCGGCCCGGGGACCCCGAGGCGCTGTCCCGGGCCCTCCTGGACACCTCCGCGTCCCCGGCGCCGCCCAAGCCCGACTGGGACGCGCTGTGGCCGAGCCCTGAGGAAGAACTGTCCGCGGTGCTCGCCGCGTATGCGGCAAACCGATCATGAACGGGATGTTGCCGACACCTGTCCGACATGATCGACCCGTGAGCCCCGGGCCCCGCAACTGCTGATATCCTGGTCTCCCGTGGATGACAGGTGCAGGCTACGCCGCCCCGACACGGACGACGCCCCCTCCGGCACCGCATCGCCCACCGCTCTCCTCATCGAGCAGCGCCCTCTTTAAGTTTTCACCAGCGATCCGCGGGAGCCCCCCTTTGGCACATCAGACGAAACACCTGTTCGTAACCGGGGGCGTCGCCTCCTCCCTCGGCAAGGGCCTGACCGCCTCCTCGCTGGGCGCCCTGCTCAAGGCCCGGGGTCTGCGGGTCACCATGCAGAAGCTGGACCCCTACCTGAACGTCGACCCGGGCACGATGAACCCGTTCCAGCACGGCGAGGTGTTCGTCACCGACGACGGCGCCGAGACCGACCTGGACGTCGGCCACTACGAGCGCTTCCTGGACACCGACCTGCACGGTTCGGCCAACGTCACCACCGGCCAGGTGTACTCCGCGGTGATCGCCAAGGAGCGGCGCGGGGAGTACCTGGGCGACACCGTCCAGGTGATCCCGCACATCACCAACGAGATCAAGTCCCGGATCCGGCGCATGGGCGGCGACGAGGTCGACATCGTGATCACCGAGGTCGGCGGGACCGTCGGCGACATCGAGTCGCTGCCGTTCCTGGAGGCCGCGCGCCAGCTCCGGCACGAGGTCGGCCGGGAGAACGTGTTCTTCCTGCACGTCTCGCTGGTGCCCTACATCGGCCCGTCGGGGGAGATGAAGACCAAGCCGACCCAGCACTCGGTGGCCTCGCTGCGCAGCATCGGCATCCAGCCGGACGCCATCGTGTGCCGCGCCGACCGGCCGATCAGCCAGGCCATCAAGCGCAAGATCTCGCTGATGTGCGACGTGGACGAGGAGGCCGTGGCCGCGGCCGTGGACGCGCCGTCGATCTACGACATCCCCAAGGTCCTGCACACCGAGGGCCTGGACGCCTACGTGGTGCGCCGGCTGAACCTGCCGTTCCGCGACGTGGACTGGACGCAGTGGGACGACCTGCTGCGCCGGGTGCACGAGCCGGACCACGACCTGACCGTCGCCCTGGTCGGCAAGTACATCGACCTGCCGGACGCCTACCTGTCGGTGAGCGAGGCGCTGCGGGCCGGCGGCTTCGCCAACTCCGCGCGGGTGAACATCCGATGGGTCCCCTCCGACGAGTGCGCCACCGACGAGGGCGCGGCCAAGCACCTGACCGGCGTGGACGCGATCTGCGTGCCCGGCGGCTTCGGCGTGCGCGGCATCGAGGGCAAGGTGAACACGGTCAAGTACGCCCGCGAGAACCTGATCCCGCTGCTGGGCCTGTGCCTGGGCCTGCAGTGCATCGTGATCGAGGGCGCCCGCAACCTGGCCGGCATCCCCGCGGCCAACTCCGCGGAGTTCGACGAGGCCACCCCGGACCCGGTCATCTCCACCATGGCCGACCAGCGCGACATCGTGGCCGGCCAGGGCGACCTGGGCGGCACCATGCGCCTGGGCCTGTACCCGGCCAAGCTCGGCGAGGGCACGATCGTGCGCGACCTGTACGCCGGCGCCCCCTACATCGAGGAGCGCCACCGCCACCGCTACGAGGTGAACAACGCCTACCGCCCGCGTCTGGAGGAGGCCGGCCTGGTCTTCTCCGGCACCTCTCCGGACGGCCGCCTGGTGGAGTTCGTCGAGCTCCCGCGCGAGACGCACCCCTTCCTGGTCGGCACGCAGGCGCACCCCGAGCTGCGCTCGCGCCCGACCCGGCCGCACCCGCTGTTCGCCGGCCTGATCGCGGCCGCGGTCGAGCGCTCGAAGGGCGTGGCGACCGCCGCGGCCGCGAGCGCCGCCGCGACCGCTGCGGCGACCGCGGCCGGTGAGGCGCTGGCCGAGACGGCTGCCGGCGCCTGAGGCGCGGGCAGGGAGCACGACACCGCGCCCCGGCGTTCGCGCCGGGGCGTTCGTCGTCCCCGCCGCCCCCGAACGGGCCGTCGCGATAGGCTGGCGATCATCGATGTCCACTCATCGAATCCGCGACACACACAGCCCCAGGAGCGTGATGGAGATCCGCGACGAACCGGAGAAGTGGCCGGTCCTGGCCTCCGAGGAGAAGTTCCGGGGGCATGTGATCTCCATCCGGACCGACACCGTGGAGATGGTGGACGGCAAGGTCGCCGAGCGCGACTACGTCGTGCACCCCGGCGCGGTCGGCGTCGTGGCGCTGGACGAGGCGGACCGCGTGCTGCTGGTGCGCCAGTACCGGCACCCGGTCGGCTGGCGGCTGTGGGAGCTGCCCGCCGGGCTGCTGGACCACCCCGGCGAGAACCCGCTGGAGGCGGCGCAGCGCGAGCTGTACGAGGAGACGCACCAGCAGGCCGAGGACTGGCGCGTGCTGGTCGACCTGTTCACCACCCCCGGCGGCTCGGACGAGGCGATCCGCGTCTACCTGGCGCGCGGCGTGCGCGAGGCCGACGGCGAGCAGTTCGCGCGCGAGCACGAGGAGGCCGACATGGCCGTCGTGTGGGCCGACCGCTCCGAGGTGACCAAGCTGATCCTGGCCGGGGAGCTGCACAACCCGCTTACTGTGGCCGGCGTGCTGGCGCTGACCACCGCGATCACCACGAACGCCCTGGACGACCTGCGGCCGGCCGACGCGCCCTGGCCGCAGCGGCCTTTCTAGGCGCCGGCTCGGCGGGAGCGCGGCGCGGGCCCAGCGCCCAGCGCCAGCTTGGCGCACGCTCGCCGGGGCCCAGCGCCGGCCCAGCACGGGCCCAGCGCCAGCTTCGCGCACGCTCGCCGGGGCCCAGCACGGGCTCGCCGCGCGCTTGCTACGGGCCGGTGCAGCGCCGCGGTAGCCGGTCCGCCGACGGCTACTGCTTGACGGCTGCTGCTAGACGGCTGCCGCTACATGTCGTGCTCCCAACTCCCGCGCGTGTCGACGTCAGTGGCGTCCGCCAGCGCCTCCAACTCCGCGATCTCCTCGGCGGCGAGCGCGAGGCCCTGAGCACGGACCAGCCCGTCGAGGTGATCCGCCTTCGTGACCCCGATGATCGGGGTGCTCCCCTTGGCGATGGCCCAGGCGGTGGCGACGTCGGCGGCGGACGCGCCCCGACCTTCGCCGATCGCTCCCATCCGGTCCGTCAGGGCCTGGAGCTGGGGCAGGATGCCGTTGTACACGGCCGCCCGGCTGCTGCCCTCCGGCAGCGGACGGGACGCGCTGTACCTGCCGGTCAGCGCCCCTTGTTCGAGGACCATGTAGGCAAAGAACCACACGTCGTGCTCGCGGCAGTGCTCAAGAATGCCCGCACGCTCGGAGCTCCGGTACAGAAGGCTGAAGTGGTTCTGGACCGCCTCGACACGGAAGCCGGCCTCGCCGAGGATCTGATCGGCGAGAGCGATCTCCTTCAGGTTGTGGTTCGAGACGCCGACATGCCTGATCCTGCCGCTGCGCAGCAACGGAATCAGCAGCGGTGTCCACCGTGCCACATCGGCGGGGTTGTGGATCCAGTACAGATCCACGTAGTCCGTGCCCAGCCGGTCCAGGCTCTGCTCCAGCATGTCCGCGACCGGATCGTCGCCGTCCCCGGCGATCTGCGGGGTGAACTTCGTCGACAGCTGGTACTCGCTGCGGTCGTAGCCCTTCAGCGCCTGAGCCAGGACCGTCTCCGAGTGCCCCATGCCGTAGACGGCCGCGGTGTCCCACAGGGTGAACCCGTTCGATTGCGCCTTGTCGACGACCTCGCGCAGGCCGGACGCGGTCAGCCGGCTGCCGAAGTAGCCGTCGCCCGCCTCGCCGCTGTCTCCCCAGGCCCAGGTGCCCAGCGCCGCGGCCGGCGCGGTCAGCGTCTTGCTCGTCATGTCTCCTACCTCCATTGGTTCTACGTTCGATCTCCAGCAGACCCTGATCGCCGCCACCGGAGAAGGTCGCCTTTATAGGGGGTACGAGCTCAACCCCCCTCGCGCCGTGACCAGCGGCTACCGTGAATGCCATGGACCAGCAGCCAGGAAACCGCGGCGAGATCCGGGACTTCCTCGCCAGCCGGCGCGCCAAGATCACCCCGGCGCAGGCCGGGCTGCCGGCCGGCACCCGGCGCCGGGTCGCCGGGCTGCGGCGCGAGGAGGTCGCCGTCCTGGCCGGAGTGAGCACGGAGTGGTACACGCGGCTGGAGAAGGGGCACATCGGCGGCGTGTCCGAAGACGTCCTGGACGCGGTCGCGCGCGCCCTGCGGCTGGACGACGACGAACGCACCCACCTGTTCGACCTGGCCCGGTCGTCGCGGCCGAAGCGCCGCACGCCGTCGCGCCGCCGCGACGTCGAGGTCCCGCCCCGCGTCCAGTGGCTGCTCGACGCCATGACGATGTCCTCGGCGTTCGTCCGCAACGGCCGCACGGACGTCGTCGCCGGCAACCCCCTGGCCGGAGCCCTGCACGCGCCGATGTACGACAGCGCCACCGTCGACCGTCGCGGCCGCCCCAACATCGCCCGCTTCATCTTCCTCGACCCCGGCGCGCGCGACTTCTTCGTCGACTGGGACGCCGCCGGCGACGCCACCGCCGCCCTGCTGCGCGCCGAGGCCGGGCGCGAGCCGCACGACCGGGCGCTGCGCGAACTCGTCGGTGAGCTGTGCACCCTCAGCCCCGAGTTCCGCGGCCTGTGGGCCGCGCACGACGTCCTGATCCGGCACGACGGCGTCAAGCAGCTCCAGCACCCCGACGTCGGCCACCTGGAACTGACCTTCCAGTCCCTGGACCTGCCGCTGTCGCTGTCCCGCCAGGCCGTGCACACCCTGATCACCTACACCGCCGAACCCGGCAGCGCGTCCGAAGACCGGCTCAAACTGCTCGCCAGCTGGGCCGCGACGCGATCGCCGGCGGCAGAGCCCACCGGCCACGCCACCGCTTCTTAGCCCGGGTCGTTCTGCTCCGGCCTCCCGCGCCAGGCCTCCTGCGCCGGGCCTAGATTGTGGTGATGGAGACAAAGCCTGCGGCGATGGAGCCCACCTCGCCACCCCCTTTCGCCGCGGTCGTCATCGACTTCTTCGGCACGCTCACCCACAGCGCCTCCGACGAGGTTTGGTTCCAGGCCGCGGCGGCCAGCGCCGCACCGCTCGGGCTCCCCGTGGAGCAGTGGCGCGAGACGCTGTCCGACTCCTTCGTCGAACGCGCCACCGGAGCTCTCGGCGACCTGTCGGAGACCTTCCGCGCCCTGGCCCGGCGCTGCGGGATCGAGCCGTCCGACAGCGCTCTCGCCGAGGCGTGCGAGGCCCGGGTGAGGGCCCAGAACGGGCTGTTCGTCTTCCGTGACGACGCGCCCGAGGCCCTGCGCGTCCTCAAGACCCGCGGCTACCGCCTCGGCCTGCTCAGCGACTGCACCCCGGAGCTGCCGGTCGCGTGGCCGCGCCTGGCCGTCGCCGGCTACTTCGACACCGCCGTGTTCTCCTGCGACGAGGGCCTGAAGAAGCCGAACCCGGCCTTCTTCCACCTGGTCTGCGACCGCCTCGGCGTGGCTCCCGCCGACTGCCTCTACGTCGGTGACGGCGGCTCGCGCGAGCTCACCGGCGCCGCCGCCGTCGGCATGACGCCGGTGATGCTGCGGGCCGCGGACTGGCACGGCAACAGCGCGCACGACCGCGAGGACGACTGGCCGGGCCCGGAGATCGCCTCCTTCACCGAGCTGATCAGCGTGATCGACGCCCCCGGTCTCAGTGCTCGGTCACTTCTCGCCCACCATCAGGACCGCGATTAGGCTTGAATCCCGGAAACAGCCGATTCGCCGTCCCGGGGAGGACCAAGATGTCCCTCGAGTTCTACGGTCCCGCGTCGTGGGAGGGCCAGGCCAAGCGGTACGGGCCGGTGGAGCGGGTGGCGGTGCTGTCCGACGTGCACGCCAACCTCCCCGCGCTGCGCGCGGTGCTCGCCGAGCCCGATGTCGCCGCCGCCGATCTGGTGGTCTTCAACGGCGACCTGACCTGGGGCGTCGACCCCGACGGCGCGGTCGCGATCGTCAAGAGCCTGGGCCGCCGGGCGGTCTGCGTGCGCGGCAACAGCGAGCGCTACGTCCGGCAGATCGCCACCGGCGCCTACACCCCGGCCAACCCGCGCCAGGAGTGGGTCCCGGCCCGGCACGGCACCGGATCGCTGGCGTTCGTCGGCTCGTTCCCGTTCAGCGTGGTCGTGGATGTCCGCGGCCTGGGCCCGGTGCGCTTCTGCCACGGTTCCCCGCGCAGCGACAACGAGGCCGTGACCCCCGGCACCCCGGCCGAGCGCTTCGCCGAGATGACCGCCGGCATCGAGGAGGACGTGCTGGTCACCGGGCACACCCACCTGCAGTTCGACCGCTTCGTCGGCACCCGCCGCAGCATCAACCCCGGCAGCGTCGGCCTGCCGTACCACCGCGACGAGCCGGGCCTGGCCTACTGGGCGCTCCTCGGCCCCGACGTGCAGCTGCGCACCACCCGCTACGACGTGCGCGAGTCGGTGGCCGCGATCGAGGCGGCCGGCGACCCGGGGCAGGCGCGGATCGCGGAGCTGCTGCTCAAGCCGCCGACGCCGGAGGAGATCATCGCCGAGGCCGAGCAGGCGGTGTTGGTGGATTGAGTGTTGGTGGACTGAGGTCGACTGGGGAGCCTGCTCACCGACGCACGGCCCGCAGCACCACGAACTTCGGATTGCTCCCCACGACCTCGCAGTTCCCGAACAACCGCTTCAGTTTCAGGTGGTAGCCCAGGTGCCGGTTGCCCACCACCCACAGCTCCCCGCCGCGCCGCAGCGCCGCCCGCGATCCGGTGAACATCCGCCACGCGGTCGCATCGGTCGTGGCCTGGTGGCTGTGGAACGGCGGGTTGTTCAGCACCAGATCCACGCTGTCCGGCTCGAAGCCGTCCATCCCGTCGCCGGCCCGGAACTCCGCCTCGTGCGTGCCCGGCGGGAACGATGCCTCGAACGTGGCGCGCGCCGAAGCCAACGCCTGGTACGACTCGTCGACGAACGTCACGCTCGCTTTCGGGCTCGCCAGCGCCGCCGCCAATCCCACGACCCCGTTGCCACACCCCAGATCCACGATCCGCGCCGCATCGGACCGGCCTGCATCGGACCGGTTCGGCAGATGCTGGAGGAACAACCGTGTCCCGATGTCCAGATGGTCGGCCGAGAACGTCCCCGGGTAGTTCACCACGGAACGCCCGCTCGCGACCCCGATGCCATCAGGAAGCTGATACGTCAGCGGCCAAGGGTTCTCTCCGCGCGGCAACGCCGGATCCGGCTCGCAGAAGATCAGCCGCGCCTTGCGCACCGCCAAAGACGTTCGCGTCGGCCCCAGAATCCGTTCAAAAGCCTGAAGCGTCGACGTATGGATCTCGGCGACCATCCCGGTGCCCACGATCCGCGTCCCCGGCCCGACGAACGGCCGCAACCGCCACAGCTGGTCCTCCAGCAGCGCCAACGACTTCGGCACCCGCACCAGCAGCACGTCGATCGGCGCCGGGACCTCCGCGCCGTCCCCCGCGCCGAACTCCGCGCCGAAATCCTCCGCGCTCGAAGCCAGCACCACCTCCGGCAGCGAATGCCCGTTGCGCGCCAGGTTCGCGGCCGTGGCCTGCTGCCCGAGGAACGAATCAGAGATCTGCGTCACGTGCGCCCCGGTCAGCGCCAGCGACGTGGTGAGCGCGCCCCACCGGTCGCCGAGCACCACGACCCGGCCGAGCAGGCCCGCGCGCTCCGATCCGTCGTCGAGGTGCCGCAGCAGGTACTCGTCCGCCGCGTCCCAAGCCCGCAGCCGCTCCCGCGCGTCCTCCGGGAACCGCGTCAGCTCCAGCTCGCCGGGCGGCACCGGCACCTCGCTCACAGCCACTTCGCCCGCTTCAACAGCACGTACAGCACCACGCACGCCGTGGCCATGATCCCCAGCACCACGTAGTACGAGTAGTGGTAGTGCAGCTCCGGCATGTCGTCGAAGTTCATCCCGTAGATCCCGGCGATCGCCGTCGGCACCGCCAGAATCGCCGCCCACGCGGAGATCCGCCGCATGTCGTCGTTCTGCTGCACCGACACCCGCGACCGGTCCGCCTCCAGCATGTGGTCCAGCAGCTCGTTCCACTCCCGCGCGCCGTCCGTGGCGCGCAGCACGTGGTCGGCGACGTCCCGGAAGTACGGCTGGGTCTCCTTCGCGATCCAGTCCTCCTCCCCGGCGACCAGCGCCTTCGTCGGCATCACCAGCGGCAGCACGGCGCGCGCGAACACGATCGCGTTGCGCTTGAGCGCGTAGATCGGGCCGCCGTAGTCGCCGCGGACGGGGGAGAAGACCTCGGTCTCCAGCTCGTCGATCGAGTCCTGCATCAGCTGCGCGTAGCCGCTGTAGGAGTCGACGATCAGGTCCGCGACCGCGTACAGCACCGCGCTGGGCCCGAGCTGCAGCAGCTCCGGCTCGGCCTCGACCCGGTGCCGCACCCCCGACAGCGGGTTGGCCGCGCCGTGCCGGACGGTGACGATGAAGTTCTCGCCGAGGAACACCGAGATCTCGCCGAGCTGCAGCGGATGGTGCGGATCGGACTCCAGCAGCGTCTTGAACACCAGGAACGTCGAGCCCTTGTAGTGCTCCAGCTTGGGCCGCTGGTGCGCGCTGACCGCGTCCTCCACGGCCAGCGGATGCAGTCCGAACTCGCGCGCCACCAGGTCGAACTCGTCCGGCTCCGGCTCGAACAGCCCCAGCCACAGGAACGCCCCGGGATCCCCGCAGCTCCTGGCCTGTTCCAGCGCGTCCGAGAGGTCCTCGGGCGCGGCCACGCGGCGGCCGTTCTGGTAGGTGGCACAGTCGACGATCATGCGGGCGATTATCCCGCAGGCCGGGCGGCGCGGCGGAATCCGCTCCGGCGGCCAGGCGGAATCCGGTCCGGCGGTCGGCGGTCGGCGCGATCCCGTCCGGCCGCGTGGCGCCGATCCGGTCCGGCCTCACGGCGCGAATCCGATCCGCCGCCGAGGCGGCTCAGGTCGTAGGGTGAGCCCTGTGACCCTGGTACTCCTGATCCGCCACGGCCGCACCACGGCCAACAGCTCCGGCGTCCTCGCCGGCTGGACCAAGGGTGTGCGCCTGGACGAGCGCGGCGAACAGCAAGCCGGCGAGCTGGCCAAGCGGCTGGCCGAGGTGCCGCTGTCGGCCGTGGTGAGCTCCCCGCTCGAGCGCTGCCGGCAGACCTCCGACATCGTGCTGGCCGGCCGCGAGAGCGTGCCGGTGCACCTGGACGAGCGGATCGGCGAGTGCCGCTACGGCGACTGGACCGGCCGGCCGCTGGCCGAGTTGGCCAAGGAACCGCTGTGGAAGGTCGTGCAGGGGCATCCTTCCGCCGCGCGCTTCCCCGGGCCCGAGGGCGAGTCGATGGCCGACATGTCCGCGCGTGCGGCGGCCGCGGTGCGGGAATGGAACACCCTGATAGCGGCCGAACACGGACCGGAGGCGGTGTGGGCGGTGTTCTCGCACGGCGACGTCATCAAGGCCTTGGCCGCCGACGCCCTGGGCCTGCACCTGGACCAGTTCCAGCGCATCACCTGCGATCCGTGCTCGGTCACCGCCGTGCGCTACACCGAGATGCGGCCGTTCGTCGTGCGCCTGAACGACGTCGGCGGCGACCCGGCGCCCTACAAGCCGGCCCCCGAGCGTTCGCCTACAGCGGACGCGGACGCCGCAGTGGGGGGCGGCGCGGGCGCCGACAACGCATGAACGCATAGGCTTGATTGCGGGGCCCACGAGAGGGCCTGAGCGCGAAGCTTGTAGGAGGAAACACGGTGTCACGGGAACTCTTCGTCTACGACCCCCCGGAACGGTTCGTCGCCGGCACCGTCGGACTCCCCGGGCACCGCACCTTCTACCTGCAGGCGGCCTCCGGCGGCCGGATCACCTCCGTGGCGCTGGAGAAGGAGCAGGTCGAGGCGTTGGCCGAGCGGCTGGACGACCTGCTGGACGAGGTCGTGCGCCGCTCCGGCGGGGCCGCCCCGGTCCCGGCGATCGCGCCGTTGGAGCTGGCCGACGACAAGCCCCTGGAACAGCCGGTCTTCGAGGAGTTCCGGGTCGCGGCCCTGGCGCTGGCCTGGGACGGCGAGACCCAGCGGGTGGTGATCGAGGCCATGGCGCCGATGGAGGGCGAGGGCGAGCCGCCGCTGGGCGACATGGAGGCCGACGGCCCGCCGACCATGGTGGTCCGGCTCACCGGCGCGCAGGCGCGGGCGTTCACCTCCCGCGCGAAGGCCGTGGTCTCGGCCGGCCGGCCGCCGTGCCCCTTCTGCTCGCTGCCGCTGGACCCCGAGGGTCACGTCTGTCCGCGCTCCAACGGCTACCGGCGGCGCGCGGCTTGAGCACCCCCGGAGCGGACGCCGCGGCCGAGCAGGACCTGGATCCGGCCGGGGTGCGGCAGGTCCTGACGAGCGGCGAGCTGGCCATCACCGGCCGGCTCACCAACGCCTCCAACGCCACGCTCTACGGCACGGTGGCCCTGGACGGCGTCAGCCTGACCTGCGTGCACAAGCCGGTGGCCGGCGAGCGCCCGCTGTGGGACTTCCCCAACGGCACGCTGGCCGCCCGCGAGGTCGCCGCCTACGAGCTGTCGCAGGCCACGGGCTGGCGCATCGTGCCGCCGACGGTGATGCGCGAGGGCCCCTGGGGCCCGGGCATGTGCCAGCTGTGGATCGACACCCCGGACGAGGACGAGCACGACCTGCTCGCGCTGCTGCCGGAGGACTTCGACGTCGACCCGGCCGACGAGGCCGCGGCCCAGTGGCGCCCGGTGTTGTCGGTGGAGCTCGGCGACGGCCGCCCGGCGGTGCTGGCGCACAAGGCCGACGAGCGCCTGCGCCGCATCGCGGCCTTCGACGCGGTGGTGAACAACGCCGACCGCAAGGGCGGGCACCTGCTGGTCGGGATCGCCGAGCCGGAGCACGTGTACGGCATCGACCACGGGCTGACCTTCAACGTCGACGACAAACTGCGCACCCTGCTGTGGGGCTTCAGCAGCGAGCCGCTGGGCGAGGAGGTCCGCGAGGTGCTGGTGAAGCTGGACCGGGACGTCGAGTCCGGCGGCCTCGGCGGCCGGCTGGCCGGGCTGCTGGACGCCGAGGAGGTCGCCGCGACCCGGGGGCGCATCAGGGAACTGCTGGAGACCGACCGGATACCGGGGCCCGAGGGGCGTCGGCGCCCGGTGCCCTGGCCGCCTTTCTGACCGCTGCTTCTGTGCCGCTGCTTCCGAATCGCTGCTTCCGAACCGAGCGGGCCGCTAGTGTGTCTGGCGGCTTGGGAGGGAGGAGTTTGGTGGAGCAGACTCCGGAATTGCTCGCGGCACATCAGGCGCGGCGTGCGGCATTCGATCCGTTGTTGGCGCGGTCGGAACCGCTTCCCCCGCCCGGGAAACGGGATACGGCACTGAGCTGCCCCGGCGGCGTGGCGCTGGTGCGGAACGTGGACAGCGATCCGGACACCTGGGGCTACACCTTCTTCGCGGCCCACGAGAGCAAGCTGGTGCCGAAGGTCGACGGACCCGGCGCGTTCGCCGAGCTGTTGGATCTGTGGGCCGAGCAGGACGAGTTCCGGCCGGGCCCGGACAGCATCGCCACCATCACCTGGCCCTCGCGCGACACTGAGATGTCGCGGGCCTTGGTCGAGCGTGGATTCACGCCGCAGGCGATCCTCGCGGTGCGGCTCGCCGGGCAGCCGATACCCGGGCCGTCGTTCCCCGGGAACACCGGCTCCGGCGTCGTGGTCCGGCGCGCCAAGCCCCGGGACACTGAAGCCGTGACCCGGCTGTGGCTCGAGCAACTGCGCTGGGACGCGCAGTTCGGTTACGTCGCGATCCGGCCCTCCACCCCGTCCGGCCTGGCCGAGCAGGTCGCGCAGGCCGTCGGCGGCGAGGAGAAGCGGGCCTGGATCGCCGAGCGGGACGGGGCGGCGGTCGGGCTGATCGTGGTCCAGCCGCCGGAGAACGCCAGCTGGGCCGCGCACCTGATCCGCGTCGCTCCGGCCGCATACCTGAACTGCGGAGCCGTCACGGCGGGGGAGCGGGGCGGCGGCGTCGGGAGCGCGCTGGTCCGCCACGTCCACGCCGAGCTCGACGCCGAGGGCATCGGCGCGGTCCTGCTGCACTACACGGCCACGAATCCGCTGTCCGTGCCGTTCTGGAGCCGGTGCGGATACCGGCCGCTGCTGACCGCCTGGACCCGGGGGACGGTCGGACCCGGCGGAGCCGGCGAGACCGGCGAGACCGTTGGCTGAGACGCGCTGAGACGCCCCGAGTCCGTCCCTCGACCTCCCGCCGCCTCTGGAACAAACGCCACCCTTCGCTCCGTTGCCCCTGGTGCCTGCCCTGCCCGAGGGCGGCAGGCTGCGGCTCCGTGCCGCCGTCCGCACCCGCACCCGGCACCGTCCGCGCCGATCCCGATAGGATCATCCGCATGCACGCATGGCCCGCCCCCGAGGTTCCTGACCTGCCCGGTCACGGCTCTGCCGTCCGGCTCCACGACACCGCCGCGCAGGGCCTGGTGCCCACGCCGGCGGCGGCCCCCGGCGAGGCGGCCCGCATCTACGTGTGCGGCATCACGCCCTATGACGCGACCCACATGGGACACGCCAACACCTACCTGGCCTTCGACCTGATCCAGCGGGCGTGGCTGGACGCCGGGCACCCGGTGTCCTACGTGCAGAACGTCACCGACGTCGACGACCCGCTGCTGGAGCGCGCCCTGGCCACCGGCCAGGACTGGGTCCGCCTGGCCGAGTCCGAGACCGCCCTGTTCCGCGAGGACATGACCGCGCTGCGCATCCTGCCGCCGCAGCACTACGTCGGCGCGGTGGAGTCCATCCCGCTGGTCGTGGACCTGGTCGTGAAGCTGCTGGAGCGCGGCGCCGCCTACGACGTCGACGGCGACATCTACTTCTCGGTCCACGCCGACCCCGCCTTCGGTTCCGTGGCCCACCTGGACACCCCCGAGATGCTCACCACCTTCGGCGAGCGCGGCGGCGACCCGGGCCGTCCCGGCAAGAAGAACGCCCTGGACTGTCTGCTCTGGCAGGCCGAACGCGAGGGCGAGCCGTCCTGGGAGCCCGGCGAGGCGGCGCGCGCCGCCGGCCTGAAGCCGGGCCGCCCCGGCTGGCACATCGAGTGCGCCGCGATCGCCCTGGAGCACCTGGGCATGGGCATCGACCTGCAGGGCGGCGGCAGCGACCTGGCCTTCCCGCACCACGAGATGGGCGCCTCGGAGGCGCAGGTGGTCACCGGCGAGCGGCCCTACGCGCACACCTACGTGCATTCCGGCATGGTCGGCCTGGACGGCGAGAAGATGTCGAAGTCCAAGGGCAACCTGGTCCTGGTCTCCAAGCTCCGGCACGCCGGCGTCGACCCGATGGCGATCCGCCTGGCACTGCTGGCGCACCACTACCGCACCGACTGGGAGTGGACCGACGCCGACCTGGCCGCCGCCGAGGTGCGCCTGGCGCGCTGGCGCGCGGCGGTGTCGCGGCCGGACGGCGTGCCGGCCGACGACGTGCTCGCCGCGGTGCGCGAGCGGATCGCCGACGACCTCGACACGCCGGGGGTGCTGGCGGTGATCGACGGGTGGGTGGCCCGGCAGGAGGCCGCGGACGCTGCGGATTCCACGTCGGCTTCGGCTTCCACGTCGGCTTCCGCTTCGGCTTCGGCCGAGCGGAACATGGCAGCGCCGGGCCAGATCAGCCGGATCACCGACGCGCTGCTCGGCGTAGCGCTCTAAGCAGTTTGCCTTCGGGCTCCCCTCACCCCTCAGCGATGTCTCGCCGCGCGCGGATCGGACTGGTCAGCACCACCGCCGGCACGGCGAGAGTCGCGGCGGCGGTCCACCACAACGCCGCGCGCGGCCCGTACCAGGACGCGACGGTCCCGGCGGCCAGCGCGCCGACCGGGATCACGCCCCAGGAGACGAAGCGCACCGTCGCCATCACCCGCGGCAGCAACGCGGTCGGCGTCGCGATCTGCCGGTAGGTGCGCGTGACGATGCTGGCCACGACGACCGTCCCGGCGAACGCGGCGTTCCCGAGCGCGAACACCCCCGCGGCCCAGCCGTGTCCGGCCAACGGCATCAACGCGTAGCCGAACGGCAGCGCCAATGACGCGAGGAGCAGCGCCCGCCCGGTCCCGATCCGCCGCGTCAGCCGCGGCGTCAGCGAGGCCCCGAGCAGACTCCCCAACCCCTCCGCCGCCATCATCGCCCCGACCCACGCGGCACCCAACCCGAGCGTGCGCACCAGGAACAGCGGCGTGAGCGCCATCAACGCGCCGCAGATGAAGTTCATGGACGTCGCGATCCACAGATTCGCCCGCTGAACGGGCTCGCGGATGAGGAAGTGCCAACCCTCCCGAATCGAGGCGCGCACAGTCACCCGGACCGCACCCGGATCGGCGACGACCTTCGGCGGCCGCGGCACGTTCCACAGCAAGAGCGCTGATATCAGGTAACTGACGACGTCCACGACGATGGCGACCGCCGCCCCGACCGCCTGCACCAAAGCCCCGCCCAACGACGGCCCGGCGAGCGTCGTCACCGCCTCGGCCCCCGAGGTGAGGCTGTTGCGCGCAGTGAGCTCCTCCTTGTCCACGAGGAACGGCAGCATCGTGGCGTTCCCGACGTCGAAGATCACCGACGCCACCCCCACGACCAGCGCGACCACCACCAACTGCGTCACCGTCACCGAACCGAACCACCACGCCAACGGCACCGAAGCCAAAGCGAGCGCCCGCACCAGATCCATCGCCACCTGCGTCCCCCGCAACGGCAGCCGCCCGACGAGCACCCCCGCAGGCAACCCCACGACAGCCCACGCCGCGTATCCCGCCGCGGCGACGGCGCCGACCTCGAAGCTGGTCGCGTGCGCCGCCGCCAACGCCGTCAGCGGCAGCGCGACGGTGGTCACGGCGGTGCCGACGCGGCTGACCGTCGAGCCCGCGAAGTAGCGCCAGAACCAGGAGCGGGTGGCGTCCGGTGGCGCGCTGGGCGGCGGTGCGGCGCTCGCGTGATCCGGTGGGGCGCTGACCTGCGGTGCGGCGCTCGCGTGATCCGGTGGGGTGCTGCGCGGCGGTGCGGCGCTTGCGCGATCCGGTGGGGTGTTGGCCTGCGGTGCGGCGCTCGCGTGATCCGGTGGCGCGCTGGCCTGCGGTGCTGCGGCCGTGTCGCCTGCGTGTGCCCTGTCCGGCGGCGGGGCCGTGCCATCTGGCTGTGCGCTGGCCGGCTGTGTGATGGCAGACCGTGTGCTGTTCTCGCTGTCCGTCTGCGCGTCGGCGCTCACGTGTGCCCCTCCCCAGAGTTGGTTCCCATTGTGAACTGACTGAGTTCCCATTGTGAATCGACTATACTGGCCCCGTGAAGTACACCCGCATCGCGGACACCGACTGCTCCATCGCGCAGGCGCTCGACGTCGTCGGCGACTGGTGGACGCTCCTCGTCGTGCGCGATGTCGCCGGCGGCGTCACCCGCTTCTCCGACCTCGCCGACGAGCTCGGCGTCAGCCGCAAGGTGCTCACCGAGCGGCTGGCGATGCTCGTCGAGCGCGGCGTCCTGGAGCGGCGTCAGTACTCTGATCGCCCGCCGCGCTTCGAGTACCACCTCACCGACGCCGGGCGCGGGCTGCTCCCGGTGCTGATCGCGCTGCAGAACTGGGGTGCGCAACACGTGATGGGCGACGGGACACTCACCGGCACCTCCGAACCCGCCTCCGCCGAGGCGCGCCGGGTCCGGGCGCTGGTCGGCGCCGGTATTCCGGCGCTGACACTCCCGGCCGGCGACGGCACGCCGACCGATCCGGTGTCCGCCGGCGCCAAGTGGACGGTCCTGTACACCTTCCCCGGCTCGCCGTCCGTCGAGCCCGGCCTGGCTCCCGGCTGGTCCGACGTCCCCGGCGGCCCCGGCTGCACGCTCGAAGCCCGCACCTTCCGCGACCGCCTGCCGGACTTCGTCGCGGCCGACGCCGCCGTCATCGGGGTCTGCACGCAGCGTCCCGAGCAACTGGCCCGGTTCGCCGAAGCGGAGAACCTGCCGTTCCCGCTGCTGTCCGACCAGGCGCTCGATCTCGCCGCCGCCCTCCGCCTGCCCACGTTCCGGGCCGCCGGCGCCGACCGCCTCAAGCGCGCGACGCTCATCGTCGACGCGTCGCGCACCATCCGCGGCACGCTTTACCCCGTCCCGGACCCGGCGGCCTCCGTCGACGAGGCGCTGCGCCTCATCGCAGGATTCTGAGGTACCTCAGACGAAAGCGTGCCGCGGCCGGCTCGCGATCCGAACGATCCGGATGATTCGAACGTTCCGAACGTTCCGGATCCCTCGCGAGCCGGCCGCAGCGCGCACGGCCTTCAGTCCAGCAGTCCATCAGTCCAGCGGTCTTTCAGCCCAGCAGCCCGGCGGCCCCAGCTCGGTTTCCCGCTGGCCGCCGAACAGGCCCTACCCCTCCTCCGACGACCCCCGCCGCCGCTCCTGCCGTCGCAGATACCGCTCGAACTCCCGCGCGATCGCCTCGCCGCTGGCTTCCGGCAGATCGGCGGCGTCCTCGTTGTCCCGCTGCTCCTCCAACGTCCGCACGTACTCCCCGACCTCGGCGTCGTTCTCCGCCAGCTCGTCCACGCCGGCCTCCCATGACTGCGCCTCCTCGGCCAGCCGCTTGGTCGGCACCGACAGGTCGAGCACGTCTTCCAGCCGCCGCAGCAGCGCCAACGTCGCCTTCGGCACCGGCGGATGCGCCACGTAGTGCGGCACCGCGGCCCAGAACGACATCAGCGGGATGCCCGCGAAGTGGCACGCCTCCTGGAACACCCCGGTGATCCCCACCGGGCCCTCGTACGTCGGCGGCTCCACGTCGAACAACGCCTGGTACGCCTCGTCCGAGCTGGTCCCGGTCACCGGCGTGGCCCGGGTGTGCGGCACGTCGGCCAGGTACGCGCCCAGCGTGATGACCTGCCCCACCCCCAGATCCCGCGCCAGCCCCAGGATCTCCTCGCAGAACGACCGCCAGCGCATGTTCGGCTCCACACCGTGCACCAGCACCAGATCCCGCGGCTCCTCATGAGCGTCCCCGGGCAGCAGCCGCGCCGGCGCCCGCACGACGGAGAACCGCGTCGTCGGCCAGACCACCTGCCGCCGATCCTCCACCGAAGCCACTATCGGCCGATGCACCTGGTAGTCGTAGTAGTCCTCCCCGTCCAACGCCGCGAACACCCGCCCGCCCCCGGCATAGGCCTCGGCCAGGTGCTTCACCGCGTTGGAAGCCGCCTCCCCGGCGTCGTTCCACCCCTCGAACGCGCAGATCGCCACCGGATCCACCAGGCCGGGCACATCGCCACTGAATTCGATCATCGACCTGGCCTTTCGCCTTGTGCGAACCTGTCGTTCGAGCCGCCAGGGCCGGCATCCCGCGTGGTGTCCGGGTTGAGGTCTTCTCTGGTCAGCATGGTCGCCCCCTCGAGCCGTCGTCGCACCGCTTTGCGGTTGGGCCGCAGGTGGTCATCCAAAAGGCAGTGCACGTCTCAAGCCTACTGGGCCAGGGGTTCGGGGGGCTGTTCGCAGCGGTCGGCGGGGCGGAGGTGGCGATGGTCACGTCGGCAGTGCCGACGACTGAGGCCTCCCGCGCGGCCGGCGCGGGAGGCCTCGATCAGCGCTCATCCCCAGGGGATCAGCTCTCAGCCCCAGCTATCGGAAGGCCAGCTGGGGTTGCGCGGATCGACGACGTCCGGCAGCCCCTTGTCGTGCGGCTTGATCAGGTACGCGACGCCGCCGGAGCTGTACCCGGGCTTCCCGTCGGCCTTCGTGAAGTTGGTCCGCAGCCACACGTTCTCGAACGTCCGGCGCGGATACACCGTGTACACCCCGGCGTCGGTCTGGGCGGCCGGGTCGTTCACGATCACGTCGCCGGTGTCGGTGAAGCCGATGACGAGCCACAGGTGCCCGTTGCTCGCGTAGCGGCCGTTCTCCGCCAAGGTGAACGACTGCGCGGTCACGATCGGGAACCCGGCCGCGATCAGCACTTCCAGCTCGGTCATCGAGTTCAGCCGCACGACCATCGCGTCCAAGCCGTACGACGCCGCGTACGCACAGGTGAACGGCCAGTTCCCAGTGCCCTGATACCCGTAGTCGTAGCTGTACCGAGCCGCCTGGTCCACCGCCGGGTCGGCATAGCTCGGATCGATCCAGGACAGCTGATCGGCCGTGGGCTTCTTGCCCCAGTACTCGACCACCATCTCCGTCGACGTCGGGCTGCACCACGCCTCACCGCCGCCGCCGTACACCGGGTACTGCCCGTCGTGCACGTACTGCGCGTACGGCTTGACCGGCAACGTGACCCCGGTCGCCGGTCCAGGCGTGCTGGCCGGCACCGTGGTCCGCGTGGGGACGTCGGACGCGGCCGCGCCGATCTGCCAGACCCGCGGCGTCACCGGCGAACCGGGGTGGCGCAACAGGGTCAGGCGCAGCTGGTAGGCGCTCATCGAGTGCCCGGTTTCGCTGCTCCAGGTGTCGGTGTCGACCTCGCCGTAGGTGTTGCTCTGGCCGTTGACGGAGGTGCGGTTGAGCTCGCTGTCGTCGAATGCCCAGATCCCCATCACCCAGGTGTCGACGTGGCCGTCCTCCATCGTGGCCAGGAGCTCCACCTTCAGGAACGTGCCCTTCGGCGTGTCCGCGTTCCAGTGCGCGGTCAGCTGCGTGGCGCCGAAGTCCAGCCGACGCAACGGGGAGGTCCAGGTCGCGTACTCGTACTCCGTGGTGGTGTTCAAATAAGGGTCGGTATACGACGTGGTCCCCACTGCCTCCGCGATGACGACGCCCAACCGCGGCCCGGGCAGCTGCAGCACGCCGTCGGACGTCCCGCACTGGAAGTCAGCATGCGTGGTCCACCGGTCGAACCGGACCCGTGCCTGGTCTGTGTCCGTTGCTGTAGCGGTGTTCTTTGCCGCAGCGGTGGTCGCTGCTGCCGCCGTCCCGGCTCCCGTGATCCCCAATGCCCCCACTACCGCCGCGCCGACGACGGCCCCGCCGGTGAGTACCACCCGCCTGCTCACCGAACCGCCCGCGTCCTGTCGATCCGATGGAGAGTTCGCTGACATCTGTCCTCCAAGTCCCCGCGCCAGAATGCCGCCATCGTTCCGGGCGTGTTTGCTCGGAACGATGTGTTGAATCATGTTGAATCCTAGCTCGGTGACATGATCGGAAGTAAGTCAACGGAGAATCCTGACGGATACGCGCCAATGATCTTGGAATGTGACGGCGCGCCACCCGCTATGCCTGATAAATCCCCGCCGAGACCTCCCACCCCCGAACCGTCGTCTACTACACCGAGAGGGGATGCCGGTCCGCGGCGGGCATCCCCACCGGACGACCACGGGGAGGACAGGCTTGAGCGTCGACACGGAGTTCACCGCCTATGCCGTCGCTCGTGCCCAGCGCCTCCGTGACACGGCATACCTGCTGTGCGGAGACTGGCACGCCGCGCAGGACCTGACGCAGGCCACGTTCGTGAAGCTGTACCGGGCCTGGAAACGGGTCGAGCGCAGCGAGAGTATCGACGCCTACGCGCGCCAGGTCATGCTGCGCACGTTCCTGGACTCGCGGCGGCCGAAGCGCTCGACGGAGCGGCCCATGGCCGACGTGCCGGAGGGTGCCGCGCCGGTGGGCGGCGATCCCGCGCTTCGGGTGACGCTGCTGGCGGCGTTGGCGCGGCTGCCGATCAACCGCCGGGCGGTGTTGGTGCTGCGTTTCTGGGAGGACCAGAGCGTCGAGGCCACGGCCGCGGCGATGGGGCTTTCCGGCAGCGCGGTCAAGACGCTGACCCAGCGGGCGCTGGCCGAACTGCGCGAGGTCCTGCGGGACGACAGCGCGTTGGCCGAGCTCGACTTCCTCCTGGTCTGACGGCCTGAAACCACTTCACGGAGCGAGGAACGATGATTCCGGAAGACTCGATGCGCGAGCGCATCACCGCGGAACTGGAGGCGACGCGCCCGCCGCTCGGCGACCTGGTCGCCCGGTCCGCCGCCGAGGGGCGGCGGCAGAAGAGGCGCACGCGGATCGGCGCCGGCGCCCTGAGCGCGGTCGGGGTGCTGGCCGTCGCGGGCGCCGTGGCGCGGTTCGCGCCGTCCTCGCCGGCCCCGGCCCACGACGTCGGCTCGGGCTCGAGCTCGGGGGCCGCCCCGGGCGTCCACCCGACCGCCACGACGCCGACGAAGGCCCTGGGGAAGACGTCGGGCGGCACGTCGTCGTCGCCCGAGCCGACCACCCCGACCGCCCCCACGACCCCCACCACCCCGACATCCCCGTCGTCGCCGACCACGACCAGGCTGCCGGTCTCCTCGATCGTCCAACACGTCGATCCCGGCCCCGTCACCCTCGCCAAGGGCTTCTACCTCAGCTACGGCACCAGCTCGATGTCCTGGTGGACCTACGAGGGCGGCCTGACGATGCAGTACGGCGGCTCCAACACCTGGGGCTCCGACTTCGTCGGCGGCGGCATCTCCGATCGGCTCGTCACCGGCATGTACGTCGGCGACAAGGACATCGTGGCGGCCGCCATGACCGTCGACGGCAAGGTCTATCCGGCCACCGTGGTCAAGGTGAACGGGAGCCACGGCTGGTGCGGCCTCTATGTGCTGCGACCGTCGGGGACGACGTCGTGGAACACCTTCCGGATCGACGTCTACGACAGCAGCGGCGCACTGGTCGCCACCTCCTTCAGCGGCGATACCACGGGTCCGCCGCCTACCAGCCAGCCGACCGCCCCGCCTCATGGGGCGCCGCCGTACACCGACATCCCGCTCGGCACGCCGTTTCCCGGGGCGACGAGCGTGCCACCGCCCGGCGGAGGCACGTGACAGGCAACTGAGACGGGGCCCGGCGGCGGCAGCCGCCGGGCCCTACCTGTTTTCCCTACAAGGAACCAAGGGAACGCGCGGCGCACAGCGCGCGTCCAAGGTGGCATGATGCGCCGAGGTTCAACCCAATGGATAGTCGCATTCGGAGTCGCCCTGACCGTTGCAGGGTGTTCCGCAGCCGCTGCGTCGCCGACCGGCAGTGCCGGCAATACGAGCAGCACAGGCAGTACGAGCAGTACGAGCAGTGCCGGCAGCAAAGGAACCAGCGGTCCCGCCCCCGTGCCGGCGACCGCGTACCTGAGGGTCGTCCAGAACTACAACGTGCCCGTTCAGAGCACACGTACCGCCGGTCCCTATTCGCTGACCTACGACGTCACGGACAAGAAGGTCATCGCCCGGCTGGCCGCGATGATCAGCGCTCTGCCGGTGGCACCCGACCAGAACATCGCGGTTCCGTGCACATCCTCGATGGGGCCGGCCTACGAACTGGACTTCCGGGACTCGAAGAACGCTCCGGACACCGCCGACGCCGCGATCGTGTGCTTCGGCGTGGACGTGACCGTGGGTTCCCACCTGGAGCCGACCCGAACCATGGGACCGATGGGCGACACTCACTTCCTGTCGGAGGTCGAGGCGTTGTTGGATCCTTTTATGCCCAAGGCCGGCTAGGCGGTCGGGCGGCTGACCACTAGGCCCCGGTGTGCGTGTGCGCCGCCCACAACGCCGGGTCGTCCGGGTACCGGGCGCGAAGGGCACGGATCGCGTCGTGCAGCGCGCGGGCACTCGTATCGGTCCGTGGCGGAAGCGTTCCGCCGCTGGTCAGGCGATCGTAGAAGGCGGTCGCCAGGTCGGCGGCGACCTGGTCGTCGACCGACCACAGCGTGCCGATCACGTGCCGGTAGCCGGCGAGCTGGAACGCCCCGGTGAAGTGCAGGAACTGGTCGGACAGCCGCACCGGCGCGATCCCGGTGTCGCAGGCCGACAGGTAGGCCAGATCAGCGGTCAGATTCAGGTGGCTGACGTCGTCCAGGGTCAGCGGCGCGACGTCGTGGTCGGTCAGGATGAGGTGGCTGCGCGCCGGATCGGTCCGGTCCGCGTGGCCGTGGCACGCGAAGTGCGCGATCTGGTAGCCGGGCAGCGCGTCGAGCACGCCGGCCCGCGACGGCCGCAGCAGCGGCCTGGCGTCCGGGACCATCCGCAGCAGTGCCTGCGTCTCGGTGACGACGCCGGGCAGCCGCGCGCCGGGCGTGTCGGGCACCGGGACGATCAGCGTCGCCGGAATGCTGCGCCGGGGCCGCTCCCGCTGGGCGAGCGCGCCGATCGTCGTCGTGTACGACGACACGACGCGGTCCAGGACGGACAGCGCGGGCGACGGTGATGGCGACGGCGACGACGGCGCCGACCCCTGCTCGCGATCGCCACCGGAAGCCGACCGGTACCGGCCGGCGGCGTGGAACGGCAGGAAGGACAGCACATGCGCCGGGCACCACCACAGCCGCGGCCACTCCTGTCCCTCCGGCGGCGTACCGGTGAAGCCGAGGTGATCCAGCACAGGCGCCGCCGCGACCTCCCACAACCACTCCAGGACGTCGACCACCTCGTCCCGAACCTGTCGATGCTTCTCGGGGGACAGATCGCGCCGCAGCGCCGCACGGCCGGCCCCGGCAAGCCGCTCCGCCTGCCTGGCCGCCTCCACGCGATCGAGATCCGGGAGCCGAACCAGCTCCACAGGGGCGCTGCGGCCAGGACCGTCGCCGTTGCCATCGCCGGTCAGGACCAGCGCGTCAGAGCGGAACAACCCAGCGCTGATCATCACGACCGGCCCACTCCTCGCGAGCCGCGAAAGCTGCTCGATCCGCGGCGGACGCTGAAAGCCCTCGAACCCCGGAACCCCTCTGATTCGATCGAGTAGTGCTCCAAGCTCTCGATACGCCGCCCGCGCAAGCTTCGGCGAACTCAACTGCGTACGCACCCGAGCCAAATCCGCCGCCCACCCCGGCGCCGCCGTCCGCAGCCGCTCCAACTCACCGCTGCGCTGGTTCAGCGTGTCGGCCGCGAGCACACCACGCGTGCGTTCCAGCAACTCCACAGCCCGCGACGGCTGCCCCGCCGACAGCGCGGCGCTCGCCGCCTGCCCGGGCAGATCCACGAGCTCTCCCAGACGATGCGCACGGTCGGCTTCCGTGACCCCGTCCAGGGTCAGAACCTCCGCCAACTCCACGGCCCGCTCGATGGCCGCAAGAGCGGCCTCTCCGTCTTCAAGACGTTCGGAGATGGAGGCCAGATGCATGTAGCTCTGTACGCGCATATCCAGCGGCACCATGGTGGAGTCGGCAATCTCCTGGCTGTAGCCCCGAGCCTCCCTGAGAAGTTCGCTATCGGACCGGGCCATGGAGAGCCCTTGAAGCGTCAGCCCGAGCTCGCCGATGCACTCCTGGCGCACGGGATGGTCCGCCGGGATGGCCGCCACGCTTTCCCGCAGTATGGAGACCGCCTTAACGAGCTCACTCTCATCTCTGCTGTGCAGGTAACGCACGCGGTACAGGCTGCCGAGGATCGCCAGCCGGTGTCCGTACGCGATCGGCTCGGTCCCGGTGTCGACCGCCTCCTGGGCGGTCTCGATCGCTTCGTCCAATACGCGCACGTCCTTGGTGCACAGATAGAGCTGCCTGAGCCGGCGCGCGAGAGTGCTGAGGTAGCGCGGGCGATTGAGCAGCCCCGGCGGCGTCATCGCCAACACCTGTCGGCTGATGCGTACCGACTCCTCCAGAACGCTGAGCTCTTCGGTGCGTTCGTAGAGGGCGTGCAACGACGCCGCGAGCTCATCGAGCTCGACGTGGGGAGCGCCCTGGTCGGGCCGCTTCGCGGCAATCGCTATACGAAGGGTCTCGATGGACTCCTCAAGCGCGTGGAAGTCGCGGGTCAGGTCGTACCGCACACGGAGAAACGTGCCGAGCCGATAGAGGTACGGGGAATCGGCTCGAACGCCTCCTCTCCGGCTCTGCACGTCTGTATCGACGGCCTCGCGCAGATACTCAAGAGCCTCATCCAACCGATCCACATCACCGGTCGCTTCCGCCATCTCAGCCAGGGCGTCACCCAGAGCGGCGACACTCGTTGCCCTGTTCGGGTGGCCCGGCGGCGACACGGAGACAGACTCTTTAAGGAGTGTCAGTCTCTCGTCCATATACGACTGCTCGTCGGTGGATATGTACATGAACTTCAGAACCCTGGCCAGGATGTTGATCCGCTCTGCGCGCCCGGCATCATCGCGCGGAGTTATAGCTACCGCCTCCCGGCACGTCTTTAGGGACTCCTCCAGAGCGCTCATGTCGTTCGTGGCCTGAAAGCGCGATCGCAGCAGCGAACCGAGCACGGTGAGATAGACCGCATAGGAGACGTGCGTAAGCGGAATCTCTCTGAGTACTTCGCGCACGTACCGGATCGCCTCATCGAGGTACGTCAGCGTATACGTGCGCGCATAGAGTGCCTTGTTGATGTCGGAGCCGAGCCCCGCGTGCAGATAGCGATCCGGATGCCCGGACGGGACCACCTTTAGCGCCGCCTCCACTAACGCGAGCGCGTCCAGAAGTGGCTGCGTATCGGCGCTGCGCTCGGACTCGGTGATCAGGGCCGTGGCCCGCGCGGCAAGCCCGAGCGGGTCAGCGGCCGGAACGGGATCCCTCTGGAGGTGCACGAGGACCCTCTCCCGCAACTCCTGCGGCACGACTCCCGCCACGAGCCCATGCATGCGCGAGAACATCCGCACCGCCTCGGCCACCTCACCTTCGGCGCTCCGACCGTCCGGCGCGCGTCCGGCCCCGATGGCATTCGCGCACGCCCACCGATACCGCCCGAGTGCGATGGTCGCAGTGGCGTCCGGATAGGGCCCCGTCGCCGTCTGCAGAGCCTGTGCCGCCCGCAGCGCCTCCGCGTCGAGGATCCGCGCAGGCGCTGACCGGGCGTCTTGAAGCCGTCGCTGGAGCTGTTGGAGCGCATCGTCGCGAGCTGACACAGCCACCTCCCCGCCTCGCCTGCCGTCTGACGGACCACGGTACCGTCAGCCGTTGACCAGGATGATCTTCCCCGTGTGCCCGCCGGCCTCCATCAGCCGGTGTGCCTCCGCGGCCTCGGACATCGGCAGCGTCCGGTCGACGACCACCTTCACGGCGCCGTTCTCGATCATCGGCCACACGTGCTTCTGCACGTCGGCGATGATCTCGGCCTTCTGCTCCTTGGACCGGCTGCGCAGCGTCGTGCCGATCACCGACAGCCGCTTGTACAGCAGCTCGGTGAGGTTGAGCGACGCCTCCAGGCCGTCCTGGAGGCCGATGACGATCAGCCGTCCGTCGGCGGCGAGTGAGCGGACGTTGCGGTCGAGGTACGCCCCGCCGATGACGTCGAGGATGACGTCGTAGGGTCCGTGCTCGGCGAAGTCCTCGGTGCGGTAGTCGATCGCCTGGTCGGCGCCCAGCTCCCGGGCCAGTGCCGCCTTCTCGGGGCCGCCGACCGTGGTGACGACCCGGGCCCCCAGCGCCTTGCCGATCTGGACCGCCGTCGTCCCGATGCCCCCGCCGCCGCCGTGGACCAGCAGCGCCTCGCCGGCCTGCAACCCGGCGGTCAGCACCAGGTTGGACCACACCGTCGCGGTCGCCTCCGGCAGTGCCGCGGCCTCGGTCAAGCTGACGCCGCGCGGCACGGTCAGCACCTGCCCGGCGGGAACGGCGACCTTCTGGGCGTAACCGCCGCCGGTCAGCAGCGCGCAGACCTCCTGGCCCACCTCCCAGCCGGTGACGCCGTCGCCGACCGCGCCGATCCGGCCCGACACCTCCAGCCCCGGATACGGCGAGGTCCCCGGCGGCAGCGGGTACAGCCCGTAGCGCTGCATCACGTCGGCGCGGTTCAGGGCGCTGGCGGAGACGTCGATGACGACCTCGCCGGCGGCCGGCGCCGGGTCGTCGACCTCGGTCCATTCCAGCATCTCCGGGCCGCCGAATTCCTTGATCACTACTGCTTTCACGACTGTTCCGATCGGGGGGCGAAGGGTATGATGTTTGCAGTGCTTACATTAGCCAATCAATGTGAGCACTGCAAACATGGAAGAGGTGTCTCATGTCACGCGCCGAGGTCCCCTACCACCACGGCGACCTGCGCGCCGCCTGCGTGCGCGCCGCGCGGGAGCTGCTGGAGGAGGACGGCAGCGCCAGCCTGTCGCTGCGGGCGGTGGCGCGCCGCGCCGGCGTGTCCGCGACGGCCCCTTACCGGCACTTCGCCGTGCGCGAGCAGCTCGTCTCCGCCGTCGCCGCCGAGGGCTACCGCGAACTCGGCGCACAGCTGCTCGCGGCGAACCCGGCGCCGGCGACGCCGCAGGACCTCGTCGAACTCGCCGTCGCCTACGTCCGCTTCGCCCTGGAACGCCCGGCCCTGTTCCGCGCCATGTTCGCAGAACCCTGCGACCCCACCAGCGAGGAGCGGGTCGCCGCGGTGGCCGCCGTGTCGGAGTACTTGCAGGCCATCGTCCACACCGTCTTCCCCGCCGCAGACCCCGGTCCACTCTCCACGGCTGTATGGGCACTGGTGCACGGGCTCGCGTTTCTGCACCTTGACGGCAAGCTCGACGCCTCCACGCCCGAGGCTGCTGCCGAGCAGGTCCGCGCGGCCATCAACGCGATGCTCGCCATCTCTACGTCTCTGCACTGAATCGCCATCCGTATGATCACCGCATGCGCTTCGCTTTCTTCGACCTCGACGACACCCTCGTGGACGCTCGGTCAGCCCTGCGCGCCTGGTCCGCGGATTTCGCCGCAGAGTACGTAGTCGGCCGCGAAGACGCGGCTTCCGACGTGTTCGAGCTCGTGGACGCCGCTACGAACTGGCCGGCGTTCGTCGCCGATGCCCGCGAGCGTTACGGCATAACGGCGCCGGACGACCAGCTCATGGCGCACGTCGCCGCCGTCTACCCGGGCAAGTTCGTCCTCGAACCGCAGGTACGGCACGGCCTGGCGGAGCTGCGCGCGGCCGGCTGGCTGCTCGGCATCGTCACCAACGGCACCACCCTCGTACAGCAGGCCAAGGTCGACAGCGTCGGCCTGCGGGAGCACGTCGACGTGGTCGTCGACTCCGAGGCCGCCGGCCACCGCAAGCCGGACCGCCGCATCTTCGAGCTCGCGGCCGCCGAACTCGGCGTGGACCTGGGACCGCACGGCTGGATGGTCGGCGACCGGCTCGACAAGGACGTGGCCGGGGGCGCGGCCGCCGGACTCCGGACCATCTGGATCTCCCAGGACGGTCCGGACCCCGATCCGCCACGCGAGGCGGCGATGCGGCCGACCCGCACCGCCGCGTCCATCACCGACGCGTTCGCGATCGTCGGCGGATCGGGTCCGGCCTGATCGCCCGCTTTTCGCGGCGCCCTACGCTTCGGCGCCCTACACCGCAGCAGCCGCGCCGGCATCCACGTCCAGCGCCGCCTCCACCACGGCCGGGTCCGAGTGCCGACGCAGGGCCGTGACAGCCGTCCGGCACCCCGTCGGCCAGCGCAGTTCAGTGCCGACCGCGTCCACCAGATGCACGGCGATCAGCCCGGCGTCCGGATCGAGTAATAGTCAAGACTTGTGGATGAAGCTCGGCCGGTAACGCGCTCCGTAGATGCCTGTCCAGCAGTGTCGGCAGAAGATGTTGTCGTTCGTCTCGTCGAGATGGACCTCGGCGCGGCGTGGAAGATCCCGGATTGCGTCGAAGCGGAGTGGGCCGGACATCGAGCAGTAGTAGCCGCCTTGGGACGGCCGGAACGCTGCCGTGGACTGAGGGTCCAGTAGCAGCCGGTTCCCAGCCGCCGCGAGGGCCTGGACCAGCGGAAGGAGGTGGCCGTATCCGTCGTCGTCTGTCATGGCATCACTCGGCTTCGGGCAGTTTCGCGATGTAGAGCAGGGCGTGGGCGCGTCCGGGCCAGGCCGTGTCGGGTCGGCCGACGTGGATCTGGGTGAGGATGCGCGAGCGCTGGTCGGGTCCGCCGCCGAGGAACACCTCGAGGTCGTCGGTGATGTGCTGGGTGTCTTCTTCCACCTCGGGCGTGCGGTCGGCGACGGCGAAGTGGAGACCGACGGCGTCCGGTCGCGGCTCGACGGCGATGCCGAGGATGTCCGGTCCGATCAGCCCCAGCGCGGCTTGTCCGGTCATGAGCAGCAGGTAGTTCCGCCGCAGCAGGGTGCGTTCCTCGGCAGCGGTGAGATGCGGGTTGTAGTACTGCTGGGCGGGGTGATCCACTCCGGCAGGGTATCGGTCCACTTGCCTGAACAGGGACTCCGCCATCATGCGGCGGCCCGGGATCCGGCGCCACAGGTGACCTTCGTCCGCAACCTGACGGTGGAGAAGGCGGACTCGATCGGGTTCGTGGTGCGCAGGTGAACCCAGTGCTCGGCCGGGAAGTCTTAGAACGCCAGCAGCACGTCCTCGTTGTCGACGATCTTCGCCACGGCCTTGGGAACTTCGCCGAGTACTGCTTGTCGAAGGCCCGGATCGCCGTGGCGGCGTGTTCCTGGTCTTCGGCGTTGTAGATGTCGGCGATCGCTGCCTTCGCCGCCGGCTGCGCGGACTTGGGAAGACTGTCCAAAAACGTTGGCGGTCTTGTGGACCCAGCACCTCTGTTCGCGGGTGTCGGGAAACACCTGCCGCAACGCCTTCCAGCACCCGAGCGCGCCGTCGCCGACTGCGAGGATCGGTGCGCGCATCCCGCGCCGTTTGGCATCGCGCAGCAAGCTCGCCCACGACTCGCCGGACTCCCGGTAGCCGGAGTCCATGGCTATCAGCTCTTTGCTGCCGTCGGCGCGGACACTTATGAGAACCAGCACGCGGGCCTTCGCCTCGTCCAGGCGGACCTTCAGATGGACGCTGTCGGCCCACACGTAGACGAGTCGGTCTTCGACAGATCGCGGGTCTGGAACACCTAGTGGTCATCGGTCCACTGGGCCGTGAGCCGGGTGACCGTGGCCGCCGATAGGCCTGGGGTCGAGCCGAGGAACTGCTCCAGGGCCGGGGCGAAGTCGCCGGTGGACAGGCCGTGCAGATACAGCAGCGGCAGCACCTCGGCATCTTCGGGGTCTTCCGGGCCCAGGGCGGCAATATCGCCGAGGCGAACCGCGTGCGCTCCCCGGTGGCCTCATCAACCCGCTGGTCGTTCACCCGCGGGGCCTTGACCCGCACCCGCCGGCACTGGTGGTCATGGTGCGCTCGGTGTCGTGGCCGTCGCGCACCACCAGTCGCCGGCCATGCTCAGCGCGGACTTCGGCCAGCTCGGCCAGGTAGGCGTTCACCTCGGCTTCCAATGCGGCGGCCAGCATCCGCCGCGCCCCCTCCCGGACGATCTCGTCGATCAACGAACCGTTCGGCGTCATCCTGTCGGCATCAACTACCGTAAGCATGGGCGTGCCATCCCGACCGACGCGCCAACGTCGGCAGCCGCTCGGCGACCTTCGCCGAGCACACCGGCAGCAGCTTGGCGGTGTCGGTGTCGCCGAGCCGGTCGCGGGAGGACTCGGCGAGCCGGTCGGCCAGGTCGGTCCGCTTGGCGGTGCCGACCAGGCGGATCAGGGTGCGGCGCCAGTGCGGGGAGGCGTCGTCGACGGTGGCCAGGATCGCCGCGTCGGCCTCGGCGTCGGGGCGCGCGACGCACGCGTACAGGGCCAGGGCCCTGATGCGGTGCAGCGGGTCGTGCAGCGCGGCGATCACCCGGTCCGACCGGTGCGCGGCCATGGCCGTCTTCAGGCCGAGCTCGCGTTCGTAGGCGCCGCCGGCTGCGAACGCGTCGAGGACGGCGTCCAACGCGGCGGGATCGGCGCTGAGCCGGGCGGCCTCGGTGGCGAGGCGGCGCGCGCGGGTCGGGTAGTCGAGGGGGTCGAGCACGGCGAGGAGATCGGCCGCGGCGGAGTGGGACATCAGCCCATGATGCCCGGCGTGGTGCGTCGGGCGCGTCTGAAATAGCACCTACCGGTTCGGGGCGGCGACCGGCGCGGCGACCCGTGCGCGACCGGCGCGGCGACCGACCCCGTGACCGCCCCGGCCACCGTCGCGCGCGGCAACCTGGTTGGCGTAGTCGCCGTCCTTGATCAAGACTGGTCGCATGCATCCGCGGCGCTGGCACATTCTCATGGCTCTGAGCGTCGCGCTGTGCACGGTCAACATCGGCACGCTGGCCCTGAACATCGGCCTGCCGAGCATCGGCGTCGCGATGCGGGCGACGACCAGCCAGCTCCAGTGGATCACCGAGACGTACGTCCTGGCGCTCGCCGCCCTGATGATCACCATGGGCTCGCTGGCCGACCGCTTCGGCCGTCGGCGGCTGCTGGTGGCCGGGCTGCTCCTGTACGGCGTGGCCTCGGCGGGCGGCGCCCTGTGCCACGCGCCGTGGCAGCTCATCGCGGTGCGCGCGGTGCTCGGCGCGGCCGGGGCGATGATCATGCCTGCCACGCTGTCGATCGTCCGGAGCGTCTTCCCGCCCGAGGAGATGGTCAAGGCGATGGCGGTGTGGACCGGCGTGGTCAGCGCGGGGGTGATGCTCGGGCCGATCGCCGGCGGGGTGCTGGTGGAGGCCTGGGGCTGGCCGGCGCTGTTCTGGATGAACGTGCCGCTGGTCGCGGGCTCGCTGCTGGCCGTCGCGCTGGTGGTGCCGGAATCGCGCGCGGCCGGGCGGCGTCCGCTGGACCCGGTGGGCATGGTGCTGGGCGCGGCCTCGACCACCGCGCTGGTCTACGCGGTGATCCAGGCTCCGCACGCGGGCTGGCTCAGCGCGCGCACGCTGGGGACGCTCGCCGGCGGCGCGGCGGGCTTCGTGCTGTTCCTGTGGTGGGAGCGCCGGACCGCGTACCCGATGCTCGACCTGACGCTGTTCCACAACCCGCGCTTCTGGGCGGCGAGCATGGCGGTGACGATCGCGTACTTCGCGCTCATGGGTACCGCCTTCCTGCTGACGCTGTACATGCAGACGGTCCAGGGCCACAGCCCGGTCGGCTCGGCGCTGCGGCTGACCCCGATGGCGGTGGCCGCGGGCCTGTCCGCGGCGGCGGCCGAACCGCTCGTCCACCGGTTCGGCACCCGCGACGTCGTCGCCGGCGGCCTGGCCGTGACCACCCTCGGCATGCTGGTGTTCTCCACGGTCGGCTGGCGCAACAACGAACCGCTGGTCCTGACCGGCCTCGGCGTGCTGACCCTGGGCCTCGTAGCCGCGGGCATCGCCGCCAGCGAGTCGATCATGAGCTCGGTCTCGGAGGACCAGGCCGGCTCCGCCGCGGCGGTCGACGAGACCTCGATCGAACTCGGCGGCACCCTCGGTGTCGCGATCATGGGCAGCGTCTACGCGGCCGGCTTTGCCGCCGGCCTGACCACGGCCGCCCGATCCCTCCCGGCTGAGCTCCGCAAGGTCGCCACCGAATCGATCAGCGGCGCGATCGAAGCCGCGGACCGTGTCGGCGGCCCGCTCGGCGCCGACTTCGCCGCGACCGCTCGGGCCTCGTTCCTGGACGGGACGCAGACCGCTGCCTGGATCGGCGCGGGGGTGGCTTTCGCCGGGGCTTTGCTGACGGTGCGGTTTCTCCCCGGCCGGGAGTCTGCGCGGTAGCCCCCGAGCCGCGATCGGGTTCGCCAACGAGTCGGGGCGACCGCGAACTTCTCGCGGCCGCCCCGGGGCGTTACAGGGTCCTGCTGTTAGCTACCGATCCTCGTACCAGGGCCTAGCTCGGGCTCCCCATGCACGCGTACGGAGCCCCGACCTGCGCCGGAACCGACGTCACCCCCGGCGGCAGCGCGCCGTGCAGTGCGTAGTACGCCAGGTCGGTGGTGATCGCCTGGGTGTCGGCGGCCGTGGCGCCCGCGGCGTTGATGAAGTTGCCGGGGCCGACCTGGGCCAGGGTGTTCACCGGATCGACGCCGTAGGAGAACGGCGTTCCCGGGCCCGGCAGGTCCGAGGGGTTCGCCCAGTTGCACACGTTGCTGTACAGCGCGCGCACCGCCGGGGTGCCCACCGCGTACACCAGGTAGTTGCCGTCGAGCGTGTCCGCCCACGCCACCGCGAACGAGGTGGTCACCTGCTGGGCGGGCAGGCCGGCCGCGGCTGCGGAGGCCTGGGCGGTCGTCGCGTCCGCGGCGTCGGCCGCGTACAGGACGATCTGGTTCGCCCAGCTCGCCGGGGCCGTCGGCAGCGCCGGCGCCGCGTGCCAGGAGCCGGACGGGTCGCCGCTGCGCGCCCCAGCCGTCTCCTCGCTGAGGGTGCCCGCGTTCGTCAGGTACAGGTTCGAGGGCTGCTCGTCGACCTGGTACGCCATCGCGCCCGCGATGCCGTCGGCCGTGCCCGGCAGGGTCTTGCTCTGCCAGCCGGTGCCGTCGTTGTACGTGACCGCCGGTGCGCCGGACGCCGTCAGGTAGAAGACCTCCATGCCCAGCGGCGCGCTGACGCTGGTCTCGGTCAGCGTGCCGGGAGGCTGCGGGAAGTCGCCGACGTTGGCCGGCAGCACCGAGGGCAGCAGGTAGGTCGTCGCCGCCTTGCCGCCGGCCGCGGTGGGCGAGCCGGGCAGGGTGGACGGCTTCCACCAGGACCCGTTCTGCGTGGCCTCGCCGAGGGTGCCGTCAGGGGCCGTGTAGAAGACCTCTGCCGTACCCGCCGCCGTTGTCGCCGCGGCCAGGCTGCTGCCCTTGGCCGCGAAGGCCGCCATCGGCACCGTGATCCAGGTCGGGCCGATGTCGGTGCTCGACGTCACCAGGCCGCCCGGGCCGATCCCGAGGATGACCGGGCCGTTCGTGGTGTCGGCGAGAACCAGCGAGCCGGGCTGCGCGACCGGCGCCGGGTCGAGCACCTTGGTGCTCCAGCCGGAGGCCGACTGCACGTCCGCGGACAGCTGTCGGTGGTTGTTGACGAAGAAGACCTCGGTGCCGCCGTCGGCCGTCGTCGTGGCGTTGACCGCCCCGCCGGCGATCGCCGTGCCGGGCAGCGCCTGAGTCTGCCAGCCGCCGGCGGTCTGCGAGGTCTCGGCGAGCGAGCCGTTCGCGGTGCGGTAGAAGGCGTGCGCCGTGTTTACGGAGGCGTTCGCCGCGTCCGGGTAGGTCAGGGCCGTGATGTCACCGGTGGCGTCCGGGGTTCCCGGGACGGCCCACTGGATCCACTGCCCGCCGTTCCAGTAGTCGACCGCGAGGCCGCCGGCCGACCGGGTGAACGTGTACTGCACCACCGGCAGCGGGTCGTACCAGATCTGGTCGGTCGGTGCCGACGCGACGGCCGCCGAGGCCGCGACCACCTGGATGTTCTTGCGCACCGTGGTGGTGGTGCCGAAGCTGGAGGTGATCGTGACGGTGGCCGTGTACGTGCCCGGCTCGCTGAAGACGTGCGTCACGTCCGCGCCGGTCTCGTTGGTCATCCGGGTGTCGCCGAAGGTCCAGTAGTAGCCGGTGATCGTGCCGCCGGGCACCGAGCCGGAGGCGTGGAACTGCGCGGTGGCGCCGTCCACGGCCACGGTCGCGGCGTCCATGGCGCCGGCCGGGTTCGGCTGCTGCGCGGTGGTCGGCGGGGTCACCAGGGCCCACTGCTCGCCCGGGCTCTCCACACTCGCCGCGAAGGCCGCCAGGTCCTTGATGTTCTGGTCGTACTGGACGTCCACGGCCGCGTCGCCGGAGAAGTCGCCGTTGACCATGTTGATCGTGCCGTCGGCGTTGATGCCGGAGATCAGCCCGACGTGGTCGGCGAAGCCGTTGGGCAGGCGGCCGGGGCGGTAGAAGAGCACCGCGTCGCCCGGCTCCGGCGTGCCGGTGTCCGCCTGCGGGTTCTGCCCCTGGTGCACGGCCCAGGTGTGGAACGAGACCGCGCCGGCGTTGAGCGTGTTCATGTCCGCGGTGACGCCGGCCTGCTGCCACACCCACTTCGCGAAGTCCGCGCACCAGGTCTCGTTCTGGTTCCGGACGTTGAACGTGGAGTTGTAGCCGCAGCCGTCGCTGTTGGACGAGAAGCCCGCGACCAGGGTGCTGTACGGGTCGCAGTCGATGGTGTTGAAGTTCGGCACCGGGGGATCGGTCTGGACTCCGACCTGGCTGAGCGCGATGTCCGCGATCTTCTGGCCGAGCGGCGTCGCGTCCGTGGCGGCGGCGGGCTTGGCCGCCCGCGCCTTGGCGGCCGCGGCCTTCTCGGCCGGCGCGGAGCCCGAGCACACGCCCGGCGCGGAGATGTTCCAGGCGGTCTTCAGCGCCGCCGGCAGGCCGGTCGCGCAGCCGTACAGCCCGGTGCTGACCAGCCGCCAGCTGCTCCCGGTCTGGACGAAGACGCCGGTGTTGGCGTCCTGCAGGGCGACGGCCTGCTCCGGCGTGGCCGAGTCGGCAGCGTCGAAGGCGGCGACGGCCCAGGACTGGCCGTCCGCGGTGCCGGTGTGCAGGGTGCCGGCGCGGATGCCGGCGATCGCGTCGCCGCCGACGTGCCGTCCGGCCGCGAAGGCCCGGGTCAGCGTCGCCGCGGTGGCCGTGGTGGCCGTGGTGGCCGTGGTGGCCGAGGCGGACGAGGCGGACGAGGCGGCGGGTGTGGCGGTGGACGGCGTCGCGGGGTTCTGCGACGAGTCGGCCGTGGCGGCCGGGACCGTCGCGGTCGCGAGTGTGAGAGTGGTGAGTACGGAGACGAGTACCCGTCTCCTCAGGGGGCCTGAACGTGTGCGTGACATGGGCGGTGTCCCTCTCAGCCCGACGGAGTCAACCTTCTGCGTAGGGTGGAGCGACTGAGAGGGTATCGCGGATTGGCGTGGAGTGGTGTGGACTGATGTGGAGCCGGTGTCCTCGGGCTGATCTGACCGCGCTCAGCCGAGGGCGTAGCCTGTCCGGATTCCCCACCTCCGTGACCGTCGGGCCGCTCTGCAAGCGCCAGAGCCCCGCCTACCTTCGAGACATGGCCGAACAGCACATGCAGACCGTCACCGAAACCGCCGCTCCCGCCGCCGCGCGGTACCCGATCACCGACGCCGATGTCCGTTTCTACCGCGAGAACGGCTACCTCCTGGTCAAGGGTCTCCTCGACGGCGACGAGGCCGCCGCGATGCGCGAGGAGTGCCACGGCCTCCTGGGGCGCCTCAACGAGACCGACGACCCGACGTGGGGGAGCGCCCGCGAGGCCGCCGGCGCCGCCGCCACCCGGCTGCGGCACTGCCACGACACCCAGTTCCACTCCGCCGCCTTCGCCAGGCTGCTCGTCGACCGCCGCTTCACCGACACCGCCGCGGCGCTGAACGGCAGCCCCAACCTCCAGCTCCACCACACCAAGATGTTCGTCAAGCCGCCGGAGAACGGCTCTCCGTTCCCCATGCACCAGGACCACCCCTTCTTCCCGCACGCGAAGGACACCGTCGCCGCCGCGATCTTCCACTTCACCGACGCCGAGGAGGAGCGCGGCTGCGTCCGCGTCGTGCCGGGCAGCCACCACAACGGCCCGCTGGAGCACATCGAAGACGGCAGCTGGCACTTGGCGCCGGACCAGTGGCGGCTGGACGATGCGGTGCCGTGCCCGGCGGAGGCCGGTGACGTGCTGTTCTTCACCTACCTCACGGTGCACGGCTCCGGGCTCAACACCTCCGACCAGGAACGCGTCACGTGGCTGGTGCAGTACCGGGACCCGGAGGACCGGCCGACCACCGACGACCACCAGTGGTCGCTCGGGCAGGGCATGATCCTGCGCGGCGTGGATCCCACGGCGCGCCGGCCGTGACTGCCGACGCCACGGCGGACGGGCTGCGCCTTTCGGGCGCGGCCCTGCGCCGGCTGCGAGCCGAGCGGGTCGGCGTCCGACTCGCCGGCCGCCGGATCGAGTTCGTCGACTGGGGCTTCTACGCCCCCGAGCCGTGGCGCAACTTCCCCCACGTCCACTCCTGCTACGAGCTCTGCTACACCTACGCGGGGCGTGGCACGTTCCGCGTCGGCGGTGTCGACCACGCGATCGGCCCGGGAGAGCTGTTCCTGGCCCGGCCCGGCGACGTCCACGACATCGTGGCCTCCGACGACGATCCGATGGGCATCGTGTTCTGGTCGTGGGCCGTGCTCCAGGACGCGGCCGGTGCGAAAGCTGGGGCCGCTGCTGGCCCGACCGCCGAGGACGACCGCGACGCCGCCGATCTCATGGAGGCCTTCACCACCGGCGACGACCGCATCGCAGTGGCCGCCGACGGTCCTGTTCCCCGCATTCTGCTGCTGCTCGCCCGCGAAGCGTCCGACCCCGGACCCGGCAGCGCGGAGATGATCAGCTCCCTCGCCTCAGCGCTCGTCCTGGCCGCGGCCCGCGCCCTCAGCGACCCGTCGTCCCACAGCCTGCCGCGCCACCCCGCCCGGCTCGCTCCCGCGGCCCCCGGCGCCCCGACCGTGACGACGATGATCCGCTACCTGCGCGACAACTACCACCGCCCGGTGCGCATCCGCGAGGTCGCCGCCCAGGTGCACCTGAGCGAGCGGCACGCGGCGCGGCTGTTCCGCGAGTTCGCCGGGTGCACCGTGCACGCCTACCTGGCCCGGTGCCGGCTGGAGGCCGCCGCGCAGCTGCTCTGCGACCCCGGCCACCACGACACCCCCATCGCCGCGATCGCCCGCTCCTGCGGCTACCTCGACCGCCGCCACTTCACCGAGTCGTTCCAACGGCATTGGGGCCTGTCCCCGGCCGCTCTTCGGGCCCGCGGCGGTACCAAGCACCTTCCTTAGCGAGGCGGCAGGTCGTGCAGGCGCACATCGCTGAGCCGGCCGTCCTCCACGGCGGCGGTCATGAACGTCGCAAAAGGCTGCCGACGCCGGTCGGTCGGCGAGCCGGGGTTCAGCAGGCGCAGGCCGCCGGGTGCCTGACTGTCCCACGGGATGTGGCTGTGCCCGAACACCAGGACGTCGGTGTCAGGGAACTGCGCCGCGCACCGCTGCTCACGTCCCTGCGCCGGACCGGTCTCGTGCACCACGGCGAACCGGCACGACGCCAGCTCGACCCGCGCCACCAACGGAAGCCGCTCCTGCAAGGCCGGGCCGTCGTTGTTCCCGTAGACCGCGACCAGCCGCTTCGAGCGTTCCTGGAACAGGTCGAGGGTGGCGGTGTCGACCCAGTCCCCGGCGTGGAACACGACGTCGGCCTCGTCCAGCGCGTCGAGCAGCGGCGCGGGCAGCGCCTTGGCACGGGTCGGGAGGTGGGTGTCCGTGGTCAGCAGCAGGCGCACGCGTGTCTCCCGTGGCGAGTCGTCTTTGTTCCGTCATGCTATGACATGTGACGATTGCGGTGGCAGTGACGGCAGCGCTCTTGGCCGCCCTGGCCTTCGCGGTCGCCGCCGTGCTCCAGCAGTCCGCCGCCGCGTCCGTCCCCGAGACGCGATCCTTGCACCCGAGTCTCATCGTGTCCTTGCTCCGGCGTCGGGTATGGCTCGCCGGCGCGGCGCTGGACGTCGCCTCCTTCGGCATCCAAGGCGTGGCGCTCGCGTTCGGCCCGCTGGTGCTGGTGATGCCGCTGGCGTCGACCGACCTGCTGTTCGCGCTGCCGCTGCTCGCCTGGCGCCGCGGTCGCCGGCTCACGCGCGCCGAGATGGCCGGCGCGGCGTGCACCGCCGGCGGCATGGCCGCGTTCCTGGTGGCGTTGCCGTCCGTGACGGGGACGGCCGTGCCGGGGCTGGCGGACTGGACGCTGGTGCTGATCGCCGTCGTGGCGGTGGTGGCCTCGCTGCTCGCGGTGGGGTTCCGGACGTCCGGCAAGGCCCGGACCGCCTTGTACGCGGCGGCGGCCGGGATGCTGCTGGCGTTGCTCGACGCGCTGACCAAGAGCACGGCCGACCTGTTCCGCAACGACGGCTGGGATACGTTGGGGCACTGGGAGCCGTACGCGCTGATCGCCGTCGGCGTCACCGGACTGCTCCTCGTCCAGAGTTCCTACCAGGCCGGTTCGCTGGCGATCAGCCTGCCGGTCATCGACACCGTGGAGCCGGTCGGATCGGTGCTGATGGGGGCCGTCGTGTTCCGGGAGCCGCTGGCCACGTCGTGGGCGCTGGTCGGCCAGGCGGCGGCCGGGGCGTTGGCGATCGCCGGGATCGTGATCCTGAGCAGGTCGTCGCTGGTGCAGGCGTGACAGCGGTCTGGCCAGAGTCCTGATCCACTAGGCTGATCCGGTCTTTACCGCCGTGCGCAAGATGGAGTTCCCTCGTGACCGTCAAAGACGCGGACATCGCCCGCGCGCTCGTTCCCGTTCTCGGCGCCGACCACGAGGCGGTGGCCGAGCGGCTGCACGCCGAGCCCGGGGGCGTGCACTGCGCGCGGCTCGCGGGCGGGGAGCGGATCTGGGTGGTGAGCCGGTATGAGGACGTGCGGAATCTGCTCGCCGACCCGCGGCTGGCGCTGAACAAGAAGGCCTCACAGGCCGGTTACGAGGGGTTCGGGCTGCCGCCGGCGCTGGAGGCGAACCTGCTGAACCTGGACGGCGAGGACCACGCGCGGCTACGGCGGCTGGTGTCCTCGGCGTTCACCGCGCGGCGGGTGGAGGGGCTTCGCGAGCGGATTCAGGGGCAGGCGGACGCGCTCATCGATGCGCTGGCCGCTGGTGATGGTGATGTCGCAGGTGCTGATGCTGGTGCTGATGCGGGCTCCGGCGTGGCGGACCTCGTCAGCGCCTACGCCGCACCGCTCCCCATCGCAGTGATCTGCGACCTGCTGGGCGTCCCCGGCGAGCAGGGCGCGACGCTGCGCGGCCACACCCAGGTCCTGCTCGCCCCCGGCGAGTACGGCCCGGAGCAGGTGGCCGGAACCATGCGCGGCATCATCAGCCTGCTGTCCGGCCTGCTCGCCGCCAAGCGCGACGAACCGGCCGACGACCTGCTCTCGGCCATGATCGCGGCCCGCGACGGCGCCGACCGCCTCTCCGAGGACGAACTGCTCTCGCTCGCCTTCCTGATCCTGTTCGCGGGCTACGAGAACTCGGTGCACGTGATCAGCGCAGCCGTGGCCCGCCTCCTCACCGACCCCGCCGCCGCCGACGCGGTGCGCGCCGAACCGGACCCGCACACCCCGGGCATGACCACGCTGGTCGAGGAGGTACTGCGGCGCGACCAGCCGGGGACCACCGCGATCCGCCGCTTTCCGACTGAGGACGTGGCGCTCGGCGACGGCGTCCTGATTCCGGCCGGTGACACCGTTCTGCTGTCGGTCAGCTCCGCGAATCGCGATCCGCAAGCCGCCGGGAGTCCGGGGACGTACGCGGGTCACGTCACCTTCGGCCACGGAGTGCACTACTGCCTCGGCGCGCCGCTGGCCCGCCTCGAAGTACGCATCGCACTACACACGCTGCTGACCCGACTCCCCGACCTGGCCCTGGCCGCGCCGTCGGAGGAACTGGTCTGGCGGTCGAGCCACCGGCAGCGATCGCTCGCCGCGCTTCCGGTCACGGTAGGGAAGGTGCTTCCGCGCTCCTCCTGACCAGAGCTCACCGCACCAAAGGCAGGAAGATCGTGTCGACGATCTCCTCCAGGACGTCGTCGGGCGCGGGGGAGTAGGTCGTCAGCAACTCGTGCCGCAGCAGGTCGAACGGCAGCGTCCGGACGCGCTCGGTGAGGCGGTCGGCCTTGACCTCGCCGCGCTCGACGGCGCGCTCGAAGATCGCGTCGACGGCCTGCTTCCGGCCGGTCGCGGCGGGGTCGCGCAGGTCGCCGGTCCCGGCTCCGGTCTCCTTGTGGTAGCCGGCGAAGTAGCTGCTCATCGCGGTGACGAGCTCGACGCTGGTGGCGTTGATCTCGCGCAGGAGCGTCAGGACGTCCTCGCGGAGGCTGCCGGTGTCGGGGGCCACCAGGATGTTCTTCTGCAGGACGCGGGTGAGGGTCGCGCGGACCAGGGCGTCGCGGTCGGGCCAGCGGCGGTAGAGGACCGGCGGGCTGGTGCCGGCCCGCTTGACCACGGCGTCCATGGTGAAGCGCGCGTAGCCGACGGCGGTGAGTTCTTCCCAGGCCGCGTCGAGCAGCGCGTTCTCCAGGGTGGCTCCGCGGCGGCGCTCCGGCATCGTGGCTCCCTCGTTTAGATAGAGTTGCGTATCTAATCGTAGCGGCTTAGTCTGAGCTCCGTAAGATAGATCGCTGTATCTTAAGGAGCCACCGATGAGCGCCACCCCTGCCCGGCCGCCCGTGCCGGACCGCATCGACCCCGCCCTGCGGCGCCTGATCTTCACGCTGATCGTCGGGGCGCTCGCCGTCATCTTCGACACCACGATCATGAGCGTCGCGATCGACAGCCTCGCCGGGCAGCTGCACACCTCGCTGGCCACCGTGCAATGGGTGACCACGGCCTATCTGCTCGCGCTGTCCGCGACGATGCCGGCCGTCGGTTGGGCCCAGGCGGTGCTGGGCGGCCGACGGCTGTGGATCCTCGCGCTCGGCCTGTTCTTCGCCGGCTCGATGCTGTGCGCGGCGGCGTGGAACGCGCCGAGCCTGATCGCGTTCCGCGTGGTCCAGGGTGTCGGCGGCGGCGTGATGATGGTGCTGATGGCCACGCTGATCATGCAGGCCGCCGGCGGTCGCACCATCGGCAGGATCATGTCGCTGATCACCGTGCCCACCGCGCTGGGGCCGGTCATCGGACCGGTGCTCGGCGGTGTCATCCTGCACCTGGGGGACTGGCGGTGGATCTTCCTGTTCAACGTCCCCTTCTGCGTCGTCGGCGGATACCTCGCCTGGCGCAACCTGCCGCACGACGGACCCCGTCCCGGGACGCGTCCGCGTCTGGACGCCGTCGGCATGGCGCTGCTCTCGCCCGGGGTCGCCGCGGTCATCTACGGCCTGACACAGCTCGGCGGTTCCGGCGGGCTGGCCAGTGCCAAGGCCGGGCTGCCGCTGTCGATCGGGGTGGTGCTGCTGGCCGGGTACGTCGCCTGGGCCCTGCGGCGCGGCGCGGACGCCCTGCTCGACATTCGGCTGTTCCGGCACCGGTCGCTGGCCTCGTCCTCGGCGCTGCTGCTCCTGGCCGGCGCCGCGCTCTACGGCGCGATGCTGCTGATGCCGCTGTACTGGCAGCAGGTTCGCGGCGAGTCGGCCCTCGGGGCGGCGCTGCTGCTGATCCCGCAGGGCCTCGGCACGCTGCTTTCCCGGTCGCTGGCCGGGCGGTACATGGACCGGTTCGGGGCGCGGCCGATCGCCGTCGCCGCTTTCGCCGTCACCTTCGCGTCCACCGTCCCGTTCGGCTTCGTCACCGCCACGACCAGCAACACGGTGCTGATGGCCGTCCTGTTCATCCGCGGCCTGGGGCTCGGTGCCGCCATGATCGCGCTGATGGGCGGCGCCTATGTCGGGTTGCGGCGTGACCAGATCCCTGCCGCGTCCAGCATCAGCCGCGTCGCGCAGCAGGTCGGCGGGTCGGTGGGTACTGCGGTGCTCGTCATGATCCTGCAGCGTGCCACCGCCGGTGCCCACACCGTGTCCGCTCGGGCCGCGGGATTCGGCGACGCCTTCTGGTGGGCCGCCGCGTTCACGGCCGCGGCGGTGCCGCTGTGCCTGCTGCTGCCGGGACGCGCCGCCGCCGAAGCGCAGGATCCGGAAGCGGTCGCGGCGGAGGAGCTTGCTGAAGTCTGAGCGGCCCGTTCACCGCTTCGGCCAGAACCACAGCGGCGAATCCAACAGACCCTGCCCCGGCAGCACCGTCTCCCCGTTCACCTTCTCCAGCTCGACCAGCCCCACATCCCGCCGCAGCTCCGAAGCCGCGCGGCCGATGGCCCGGATCAGGCCGTCGGCGTGCGAGACCACGATGATCTGGCTCCGCTCCGACACCGCCGCGATCAGCGCCCCCAGCGGTGCCAGCAGGTCCGGGTGCAGGCTGGTCTCCGGCTCGTTGAACACCAGCAGGTCCGCCGGGCGCGGGCTCAGCAGTGCGGCGGCCAGCAGCAGGTACCGCAAGGTGCCGTCGGACAGCTCCGGGGCGCCGAGGGGGCGCAGCAGGCCGTTCTGCCACAGCTGGAGCGAGAAACGGCCGTCCGCCTCGACCTGCACCTCCAGGCGGCTGCCCGGGAACGCGCCGTCGATCGCCTCGTCCAGCTCCGCGCGGCGGCCGGTGGCCACGATGGTCTGCAGCGCGGCGGCCAGGTCGGAGCCGTCGTGCGCCAGCACCGGGGTGCGGGTGCCGATCTGCGGGGCGCGCGCCGGGGCGTCGGCGTCGGTGCGGAAGTGGTCGTAGAAGCGCCATGAGCGGATGCGGTCGCGGACCCGGAACAGTTCCGGGGCCGCCTCGGGGTCGGCGAACTCGCTGAGCATGCTGTCGAACTGCTGGATCGGGTACGGCTTCGGCGCCCATCTGCCGTCCGCGCCGCGGATCTTGACGACGTCGTTGTGCCGCTCGATCAGCGAGGTCGCCGGGCGCAGCACCGGACCGCTCCACACCGCCTCGGTCTTGATCGCCGGGTCCAGGTTGAACTTCGCCGCCTCCGGCTCGCCGCTGGGTATCGGCAGCCCGAGGTCGATCGCGTAGCCGAACTCGTCGCCGCCGAAGCCCAGCCGCAGCCCGACCGGCACGCTGCGCACCGTGCCCTGCGCCCGCTGCCCGGGCTTCGTGCCCCGCTCCGGCCCGGCCCACAGCGTGGAGCGCAGGCCCCCTTCGCGCGCCAGCGCCGCCACGGCCCCGTTGCGCGAGACGTCGGCCAGCAGCCGCACGGCCCGGTACAGGCTGGACTTCCCGCTGCCGTTCGCGCCGGTGACGACGGTCAGCGGGCCGACCGGGATGCACAGGTCGCGCAGCGAGCGGTAGTTCTCGACGGCCAGCGTGGTGATCACGGCTTCGACGGTAGACGAAGCCGCTGACAACCGCTTGACCGTGCTCCCGCCGACGCGGAACACGCCGGCGGGAGCACGGCTGTCAGCCGATCAACTCCGGCTCACCCGTTGCTCACCCGTCGCTCACCCGTTGGTGCTGAGGAAAGCCTGCGTGTTGCCCAGCGCTATCAGGGTGCTGGTCGGCGCCGCGGCGAGCTCGGTCAGGGCCCCGCTCAGGCTGGGGACCGCGACGTTGCTCCATGCGGTCCCGTCCCAGTGCTGGAGCGCCGGATTGGCGGTGCCGGGCTGGAACCCGAGCGCCCAGGCGTCGGTCGGCGACAGCGCGGCGACGCTGGACAGGCCCTGCGGCGTCGCGGTGCCGGACGGCGAGGACACCACGCTCCAGGCGGTGCCGTTCCAGTGCTCCAGGAGCTGCTCGCGCGGCGCGTGCCGGCCGAAGCCGGTGATCGTGCCGACCGCCCAGACGTCGTTCGCCGAGGTGGCCGCGAGCCCGTCGACCGCCACCTCGTTGACGCTGACGCCGTTGAGCACCGTGAACTGCGGCGTCGGGATCACGCTCCACGCCGTGCCGTCCCAGTGCTCGACGACCGCCGTCTGCGACCCCGAGTTGGACGCCACCCACACGTCCGAGGCCGAGTTCGCGACGATCGCGTTCCACGACGGGACGCTGTGCTGGATCCCGTTGGAGGTGTAGGAGTCGGGGTTCGGCACGATGCTCCACGCCGTGCCGTCGAAGTGCTCGATCAGGCCCACGAACCCGCCGACCGAGGAGTCGAAGTGCTCGCCGGCCGCCCAGACGTCGTTCGGGGACGTCGCGGCGACCACGTTCAGGGTCTCCTGGCTGCTGGCGGCCGCCTTGCCGCCGGGCGCGGTGGCCCAGCGCGTGCCGTTCCACTGCTCCAGCAGCGCCGAGTAGGTCCCGGCGGTGTTCTGGCTGTAGCCGGCCGCCCAGGCATCGGAGGGCGAGATGTTCGCGACACCGTTGAGGATGTCGACGTTTCCGGTCGGGCTGGGCGTCGGCGTGACCTTCCACGCGGTGCCGTTCCAGTGCTCGGCCCGCGTGGCGATGACCGTGTTCGCGTTCAGGTAGTCGACGCCGACGGCCCAGGCGTCAGAAGCCGATTTCGGGGAGATGGACATCAGCTGCATCGTGCCGGAGTTCACCGGCGGTATCGGGGTGAAGGTCGTGTCGGCTCCTGCCGCCTGCGCCGTCATGGGGCTCATGACGAGCACCGCGGCGGCGCTGAACCCCGCCACGGTCGCTGCGAGGGCACCTGGTCTTCTCATCGTGCCGATCCTTCCGATCGTCAGTTGCCGCTGCGCCGTCCGACGCGGACGGCGCCCTGGCACGACCGACACGATGCTGGTGCGCGTGGGGTTCGGCGGGCTGGTGGGATCGGGCGGGATTTGGCGTGAAATCCACGTTGCCGGGCCCGCACGACGCTTCAGGGGGAAGTCGTGCTGGACGGTCATGGAGCGGCCCCTTTTCAGCGTGAAAACGTCAACGTGCCGACATCACGCGCTTTACCCTCCCTTGGTTTCCAGCGGCAGGGTATTCGGCCACTCTCCCTTATAAGCCTGCTGCGATGGGCGCCACCCCCACGTGAAAGGAACATTATGGCAATATCCGGATACCGGGTCGGCTTGGCATGCCTCGCCGCCGGCAGCTCGGTGCTTCTCGCCGTGACGCTGGCCGGCCCCGCCTCGGCCGCCTCGCATGCCTCGCACACCAAGGCCCCCGCCACCTTCCCGCACTACAACCACGCGCGGCCGGGCAACCACAAGGTGCACGACGACCAGATCTGGGGCGGGTACGCGGACACCGGCAACCAGTTCACCTCGATCAGCGGCTCGTGGACGGTGCCGACGCTGGACTGCTCGTCGGTCCCGGACAGCTCGGTCTCGCCGTGGATCGGCATCGACGGCTACGGCACCAGCACGGTCGAGCAGATCGGCTTCGACCAGGACTGCCAGGGCGGGGTGGCCGGCTACTACCCGTGGGTGGAGATGTATCCGGCGGACTCGATCTACTTCACCGAGACCGTCAACGCCGGCGACCAGATCACCGCTTCGGTGTCGGTGAGCGGCAGCTCGTGGACGCTGACCGAGAGCGACACGACGCAGGGCTGGTCGAAGACGTTCAACGAGACCGGTGACGACCAGCTCGGCTCGGCCGAGGCGATCGTGGAGGACCTGGGGAACGGCATCGGGCCGGTGGCGCCGTTCGGGTCGGTCACGTTCACCAACCTCGTCGCCAACGGCCAGCCCCTGGACCAGGCCGGGACGGTCAACTCCACCGACATCGAGCGCGGGAACACGCCGCTGACGCAGAACTCGCCGTTGTCGAACGGGAGCTTCAGCATCAGCTGGCTGAGTTCCTGACCTCTGCTTTTTCCTCCCTCGGGCTCCCCTTCCCTCCCTCGGCTTTCCTCTCTCGCCCCGGTGCCCGGGCCGCGTCCCCGTCACGGCGGCCCGGGCCACTCCCAGCGCACCCCGATGACGCAGGGGTCGAGGTCGACGCCCATGGCGCAGGCCCGGTCCCGTTCGTCCAGCGTCAGGACGCGTTCGGTCTCGACGGCATCGGCGTCCTCCGTCCCGGAAACCGTGAACTGCACGCAGCGCGCGGGCAGCGCGGGCCGGGTGAACTCGACGTCGATGACGTGCTCGCGCATCGGCAGCCGCAGCCGACGGCTGGTCTCGCGGTCGCCCGGGTACGGCGGCGTGAACTCGACGACGTACTCCATGACCAGCAGCTCGCCGCGGTTCAGCGGCCGCGGCAGCCGCAGCTCGGCGATGGTCAGCCCGGCCTCCGGCCTTGAGCGCACGGCGCCGAGCGTGCACCCGCGCAGCGGCCGGATCACCGGCGCACTGCCGTCGGCGGCCTGGTCGATCACGATGGCGGAGCGCACATCATTCGTGGCGGCCCGAACCAGCGCCCGGGAGTAGAGCTCGCGCAGCCGCCGGTCCGGCCCGACGGTGAGCCGCTCGTACTGCGACAGGCGCACGAGCAGGTCGTCGGACCCGGTGTCGAACTCGCTGAGCATCCCGGCGATCGGATCCCACCCGCGGTAGACCTCCACCAGATCCGGCGCCTCGGCATACGCCATCCGCCCCCGCGCCCGCCGCGGCCCGACCAGCGCGGCAAGGGCACCCGGCGACACCCTGACGATCTCCTCCAACCGCCCCAACGCCGCGATCGACGCGGCGCGCTCGGGCTGCCGCCGCCCCGACTGCCAGCTGCTGAGCGTGGCCAGGCTGAGCGGCGTGCCGTACTGCTGAAGGCGGTACTGGATGCGGTCCAGGCTCAGGCCGCTCGCGGCGATCGCGGCCCGCAGCGCGGCGGAAAACGGGCCGGAGGCGAGGAGACGAGAGAGGTCGGCGCGGCTCCCGGGCTCACTTCGCGCCGGTGCCACCTGGACGCGCCTCCTCATGGCCCTGATTCACCGCCGTCACCGACGATCCTTCCGTCGGGCTGTGCGTGCGAAACGTGGGGAGCGTTCACCGCCGCGTGGCCGGTCGAGTGCCATCCAGCGCTCTACCCTCGCGCTGCTCAGCCCACGAGACGACCAGCCCCACGAGACGACCGGTCCGCGAGCATCAGCCCGCGAGCCGATCCCCATCATCCGTCCGCCGGTAGACGACCCGCCGCCCCACCCGCGTGCCCTCGATCAGCCCCGCCTCGCGCAGCACCGTGATGTGGCCGCCGGCGGTGCCCAGCGAGACCTCCAGCGTCGTCGCGAGTTCCGTGGTCGTCGCCGGGCGGCTCAGCTCCAGCAGGATCCGTGCTCGGACCGGGCCGATCAGGCGCACCAGGGCGCGCACGCGGTCGTCCGCGGGGCCGCCGCCGCGCTCCGCGACGCCGCGCGCCGGGTACACCAGGGCGAAGCTGTCCGGTGGGACCTCGCACAGCCAGGTGCCGCGGGCGAGGGTGACCGGGACGAAGAGCATTCCCTCCGGTCCGACGACGCGGTCGGCCATCGGCCGGTGGCTGAAGCGGATCGCGTCCTCGCCGACCCACTCGCTGCGCTTGTTCATGTTGCCCAGCGCGTTGGACCAGCCGTAGACCGCCACCAGGCCCGCGCGGTACGTCACCTCGCGTTCCAGCAGCGCGCGGCGGCGCGGCCAGTCGGGCCGGACGTGGTCGCGCCAGACCGTGTCCAGCAGCTGCGCGCAGCGCTCGGCCCAGCCCGTGCCCTCCAGCCAGTCCAGGCCGCCGGCGATGTCGGTGTGCTGGTCGCTCGCCTCGAGCTGCGTGCGTATCTCCGGGTCCGAGAAGCGGCGGACGGCGTCGAGCTCCTGCGCCAGCGTCGTGCGCATACCGCCGGTCGGGGGCAGCGTGACGAAGTCCGGCAGCCAGCTCGCCGTGACCAGCAGGCGCACCAGCCCGGCCGCGAACCGGTCGGAGGCCACCCGCGCGCGGAACGTCGCGGCGTGCCGCTCGTGCCACGACGCCAGCCACGGGTCGGTGCACGGATTCGTCAGCATCCGCAGCGCGCCGAACGTCTCGGCCAGCGGCGACAAGGCGAAGCGCGACCTGGACAGGGCACGCGGCGACAAGCGCAAGAGCGTCATCTTTCGCCTCCATCCGAAGGGTTAGCATTCCACAGCACGCGCTCGGACACTCGCGGCCATGCCCGAAAGCCCCGCCGGCCAGTCCGAGCCCCACTCCCAACCTCCGCACCGCCTCCTCCATCGCCGTGACTTCCGCTACTTCTTCACCGGCCAGACCGTCTCCCTGCTCGGCACCTCGATGTCCCCGGTGGCCCTGGCCTTCGCCGTCCTCAACGCCTCCCACGACCGGGCCGGCGACCTCGGTATCGTCCTCACCTCGCGGATGATCCCGATGCTGGTCTTCCTCCTCGTCGGCGGCGCGACCGCCGACCGCTTCGCCCGCCGCACCGTCCTGGTCTGGGCGAACCTCGGCTCCGGTCTGACCCAGGCCGCGGTCGCCGCGCTCCTGCTCACCGGCCACTACTCGCTGATCCTGGTGGCCCTGCTCGAACTCCTCAACGGCGTCCTCGCCGCCTTCACCACGCCGGCCCTGCGCGGATTCCTCCCCGAGCTCGTCGAACGCCACCAGATCCAGCGGGCCAACGCCCTGCTCAGCTCCTTGCGCAACGCCACGAAGATCTTCGGCCCGAGCCTGGCCGGCGTCCTCGTCGTCGCGATCGGCAGCGGCGCCGCCATCGCCTTCGACGCGGCGACCTACCTGTTCGCGGCCGTCTGCCTTCGGATGTTGTCCCTGACCAGCCGCCCGGAGAAGGCGCAGCGAAAGACCGGCATCCTGGCCGACATCCGCGACGGCTGGCGCCAGTTCGTCGGCTTCCGCTGGGTCTGGACCGTCTCGGCGACCTTCTGCCTGCTGAACCTGGTCCAGACCGGCACCTGGCAGATCCTCGGCCCGGAACTGACCAGGAAGACCAGCGGCGCCGCCGCCTGGGGCCTCGTCCTCAGCGCCCGAGGCGTCGGCCTGCTGGTCATGAGCACGCTCCTGACCAGGCTGACCATCCGCTACTTCCTCGCGCTGGGCCAGCTCATGAGCGTGCTGATCGCCATCCCCCTGCTGGTCCTCGGCGCCGGCCTGCACGCCCCGTACCTGATCGCCGCCGCCTTCGTCGCCGGCCTCGGCTCGGCCGTCGCGAGCGTCAGCTGGGACACCTCGCTCCAGGAGCACGTCCCGCCGACCGCGCTGTCCCGGGTGTGCTCCTTCGACGACCTGCTCTCCTACGCCGCGATCCCGGTCGGTCAGCTCAGCGTCGGCCCCCTCGCGTCGGCGTTCGGCGGCTTCCGCGTCGCGACCGTCGCAGGGATCGTCTATGTCGCCGTAGCCTGCTTCCCGCTGGCGTTCAGATCGGTACGGCTCCTACCGCACGGTGGTCCCGGCGGGCTCGTCGAGCAGAGCGAGGTCGGCACGAGTGGGCAAGCCCTCCCAGTCGCCGGCGGTGGCGACGGAGAACGCGCCGACGGCGACAGCGCGGCGCAGCCGCTGCTCGGCGGGCAACCCGTCGAGCAGACCTGACAGATAGCCCGCGACGAACGCGTCCCCGGCGCCGACGACGTCGACCACCGGCACCGTGTGTGCGGGCACTGACACGGTGCGGCCGTCGGCCGTGGTCACGCTGGCTCCGTTGCCGCCTCGCGTGACGACCACTTCGCGGCCTCCCAGTACTCCGGTCGTCGGCGCCACCAGATGCAGCTCATCGCTGGAAGCAATGAGCACATCAGCAAGCTCAGCCAACGGGAGCAGCACCTCGCGCGCACGCTCCGGCGGCCACAACCGCGACCGGTAATTGACATCGAAGCTGACCGTCACGCCCAGCTCACGCGCGCGCCGAGCCGCGACCAGCACGGTCTCGGCGGCGCTCGGGCCGAGCGCCGGCGTGATACCGGTCAGATGCAGCACCCGCGCCCCACCATCCAGCGCGGCCAGTACATCACCGGGCTCCAGCGCAGAGCCGGCCGAACCAGCCCGGTGGTAGTCCACCCGGATCAGGTTCCCGAGCCGATGCTCCCGAGTCATCAGCCCGGTCGGCCGACCGTCCCGATCCACGCGTGCACAGGTGATATCGACGCCTTCAGCACGAAGCGTACGCAGAACCAGTTCCCCGACCCCGTCGTTCCCGACCCGGCCGACCCACCCGGCACGATGCCCCAACCGCGCCAGCCCGATCGCGACCGTCGATTCGGCACCCGCCGCCGACAGTGTCATCGCCGAGCCGAGCCGAATGGGTCCGGCGGCGCGCAACGCGCCCATGGTCTCGCCGATGGTTAGGACGTCCAACCCGGCCGCAGACGTCATCACCGTTCTCCTCCGACCGCCGAGACCGCCTCGGCCATACCGACCCGCCAGGCGGCAGCACGCCGCCGCAACTCCGCCACGTCCCCGCCCTTCGCCGCATCGCCGACCAACGGCGATCCGACCCCGACCGCCACCGCCCCCGCAGCCAGATACTCCCGAGCGGCATCCAGATCGACCCCGCCCACCGGCACGAACGGCGTCCCCGGAAACGGATCCCGCAAAGCCCTGAGATACCGCGGCCCACCGACCGACGCCGGAAAGAGCTTCACCGCGTCAGCACCGAATTCGCCCGCTGCGATCACCTCACTCGGCGTCAGAGCGCCGACGAACATCGGCAGTCCGGTCGCCGGTCCGTCGCGCAGATCGGCACCGAGCCCGGGCGTCACCAGAAACCCAGCGCCCGCGTCAGCAGCGCGCCTCGCGTCCTCAGCGGTGACCACCGTCCCGGCCCCGAGGTCGGCCTCGGCGCCGAGTTCCACTCGCGCCTGCTCGATCACCCACAAGGCATCCGGCGTCGTCAAGGACACCTCGACCGTGCTCAGCCCTTCCTCGGCCAGCACCAACACCGTGCGCAGCGCGGCATCGCGGTCCGTGCCCCGCACGATGACCAGGGTCCGAAACGGTATTTCGGTCAGATCCATGGGAATCCTCACCATTCCGCGAACGACCCGTCCGCATGCAGCCACACCGGATTCCGCCACCGATGCCCGGTCTCGTCGGCCCGCCGCACCGCGGCCTCGTCGATCTCGATCCCGAGCCCCGGCCCGGTCAGCCGCGCGATATGGCCGTCCCGCACCCGCAGCGGCTCGGGGTCGAGCAAGTAGTCGAACATCTCGTTGCCCTTGTTGTAGTGCAACCCTAGGCTCTGCTCCTGGATCAGGAAGTTGGGCGTGGCGAAGTCCAACTGCAGGCTCGCCGCCAGCGCGATCGGCCCCAGCGGGCAGTGCGGAGCCATCGCCACGTCGTACGTCTCCGCCGCCGCGGCGATCCGCCGCAGTTCGGAGATCCCGCCGGCGTGCGAGACGTCGGGCTGCGCCACGGCTATGCCGCTGGGCAGCACGTCCCGGAAGTCCCACCGCGAGTACAGCCGCTCGCCGACCGCCAGCGGCACGCCCGAGGACTCGGCCAGCGAACGCAGGTCCCGGCTGTGCTCGGGAAGCACGGGCTCCTCGACGAACAACGGTTGTAAGGGTTCGAGCATCCGCAGCAGCCGCCGCGACATCGCCGTCGACATCCGGCCGTGGAAGTCCACGACCACGTCCCGATCCGGCCCCAGCGCCTCGCGCACCGCCGCGACCCGCGCGACGACCTCCTCGGTCCGCGCCGGGGTGTCGATGTGCCGCATCTGCGCCGAGCCGTTCATCTTCACCGCTGTGAACCCGGCCTCGACCTGCTCGCGGGCCAGCTCCGCGACCTGCGTCGGCCGGTCGCCGCCGATCCACGCGTACACCCGCGCCCGCTCGCGCACCGGCCCGCCGAGCAGCTGGTGCACCGGCACCCCGTAGGCCTTCCCGGCCAGGTCCCACAACGCCTGGTCGATCCCCGCGACCGCCGAGGACAGCACCGGGCCGCCCCGGTAGAAACCGCCCTTGGTCAGCACCTGCCAGTGGTGCTCCAACCGCAGCGGGTCCTCGCCGAGCAGGTACCCGGACAGCTCGGCCACGGCCGCGCGGACCGTCTCCGCGCGGCCCTCGACCACCGGCTCGCCCCAGCCGGCCAGGCCCTCGTCGGTGCCGATGCGCAGGAACAGCCAGCGCGGCGCGACCAGGAACGTCTCCAGCGATGTGATCTTCATGCGGTCTCTTCCCGGTCCGGTGAGCCGATCAGCTGCCGCAGGTCGGTGACCGCCTTGGCGAGCAGTGCCTCGACGGCGCGCGCCGCCGCCTCGGGGTCCCGCGCGGCGATCGCGTCGACCACCGCGCGGTGCGCCGGGACGGCGTCGTCGGCCCCGTGCTCGGCTCCGTGGTCCGCGCCGTGCACGAAGCTGTCGCGCACCCGCAGGCCGGCCTCGATGACCACTTCCATCCCGGTGAGCAGCTCGTTGTGCGCGGCGGCCAGCAGCGCCCGGTGGAAGGCCAGGTCGGCCTCGACGGTCGCCGGGACGTCGCCGTCGGCGGCCTCCATCTGCTCGATCGCCTCGACCAGCGCGGCCAGGTCCTCCTCGGTGCGCCGGCGGGCCGCCAGCCTCGCCCCGGCCGGCTCGACGATCGCGCGGACCTCGGCCAGGTCGTCCAGGAAGCCCTCGTCCGGGACCCCTTGCCCGCGCCAGCGCAGCACGTCGGCGTCCAGCAGGTTCCAGTCGGCGCGCGGCCGGACGAAGGTGCCGCGTTTCTGCCGCGAGTCGATGAGGCCCTTGGAGGCCAGGACGCGCAGCGCCTCGCGCACCACGGTCTTGCTGACTCCGAGCTCTGCCTCGATCCGGTCGGGGTACAGCAGGTCGCCGGGGGCGTTGTCGCCGCGCACGATCCGCTCGCCGATCACGTCGACGGCCTGACCGTGCAGGCCGCGTACGTGCACACTCATACTGGGAAACCCTTCCGCTGCCCGGCACTCACTTCGCCGGTGGCTGTCATGACGAAGCTTTGACGACGGACCAGCCACCGTCCACGACCAGGTTCGCGCCGGTCACGAAGGAGGCGTCGGCCGAGGCCAGGAACGCCACCGCCGCGGCCACCTCCTCGGGGCGCCCGAAGCGTCCTGCGACGGTCTCCGCGACGCTGGCGGCCCGGCCCTCGGCGTCGACGCGGTCCCACGCCGCGGTCAGGATCGGGCCCGGCAGGACCGTGTTGACCCGGATCCGCGGGCCGTACTCGACGGCCAGCTGCCGGCCCAGCGCGCACAGCGCGCCCTTGGCCGCGGCGTAGGCGGGATGGCCGGGCAGGCCGATCAGCGCGTGCACCGAGGAGGTGAGCACGATCGCGCCCTGATTCTCCCCGAGCATCCCGGCGAAGGCCCGCACGCCGAGCCAGGCGGCCTTCAGGTTCACGCCGAGCTGTCCGTCCCACTCGGCCTCGCTCAGCTCGTGCGCCGGTTTGACCACCACCCGGAACGCGTTGCTGTGCAGCACGTCCAGCCGCTTGTAACGAGCGTGTACATGTTCTGCCAACGCGTCCCACATGGCGGCGCTGGCAACGTCCCCGGACCAGTACTCGGCCCGGCCGCCGGCTTCGGCTGTATCCGTCGCCGTACTGATCTCCTGGACCACCGCGCGGCCCGCGTCGTCGGCGACGTCGACGGCGATCACCGCCGCACCCTCGGCGGCCAGGCGCCGCGCGGTGGCCGCGCCGATGCCGCCGGCCGCCCCGGTGACCACGGCGACCCGGTCGGTGAAGCGGCGACAGGTCTGTTCGTTCACGAGGCCACCCTACCGAAGAGAATTAATAATGCAATAATCTTGACGCACGCCGACGCGGCTCCTACATTCGCTCCACGAGCGGAGCCTCCGCTCATCAGGCATCTCCTCGCCTCATCGGAGTGAGAACATGAACCTCGCGCGTGTCCGCGGCTCGGCCGCAGTGCTCGGCGTGGCGGTGGCGCTGTGTGCGACCGCCTGCTCGACCGGCAAGTCCACCACGGCGGCGGCCTCCTCCGGCGCCCCGGTCACCGGCAAGATCACCCTGACGTACCTGCAGAAGCAGGGCGACCAGCAGTACTTCATCGACGAGGCGAACGGGGCCAAGGCCAAGGCCGCCCAGCTCGGGGTCGACCTGAAGGTCGTGAACCTCGGGGACGACGCCAACCAGACCGTCAGCGACGTGCAGGCCGCCGTCGCGCAGAAGAGCAGCGGCCTGATCATCGTGCCGCCGGACCCCTCGGTCGGCCCGCAGGTGGTGCAGCTGGCCAAGGACGCCGGCATCCCGCTGCTGACCTCCGACGACCAGGTGTGCACCTCCGGCCCGGACCCCGCGTCCTGCCCGACGGCGAACCTGGTGCCGCGGGTCGGCTTCAGCGGCACGCAGATGGGCACCGACGTCGGCAAGAAGGCCGCCGACCTGTACGCCAAGGCCGGGTGGAGCGCCGCCGACACGCGCACCATCTCGGCGTGGAAGCAGGACGTGACCGTGTGCACGGACCGGGTCAAGGCCGCCAAGGCGAGCTTCGCCGCGGGTGCGGGCGCCGGCGTGCAGAACATCGACGTCGCGACCGACAACACCCCGACCGGTGCGCAGGACAAGGTCGCCGCGACGATCACCGCCAACCCCGGCGTGAAGCACTGGGTGATCTGGGGCTGCAACGACGAGAACGTCCAGGGCGGTGTCACGGCGCTGCAGAACGCCGGCGTCTCGGCGGACAACGTGATCGGCGTCGGCCTCGGCGCGTACCTGGCGTGCAAGGACTGGGGCAGCTCGCAGCCGACCGGGATGAAGGCGGCGCTCTACATCAGCGGCAAGGACATCGGGTCGCTGGCCGTGCAGACGATGTACGACAAGCTCAAGAACGGCAAGGCCTTCCCCCAGGAGGCTGACGCGCCCACGACCATGGTCGACGCCACGACCTGGCAGTCCGCCGGCGTGAAGTGCAGCTGAGGCCGGTGGACAGCCCCGACGGCCCCAGCACTCAGGGTGCTGGGAGCGGACTCGCGGCCGAGGCGATCTCCAAACGCTTCGGCCCGGTCCGGGCCCTGCACGACGTCACCGTCACCTTCCCGGCCGGCCAGGTCACCGCACTGATGGGGGAGAACGGCGCCGGCAAGTCGACGCTGCTGCGCATCCTCACCGGCGACCAGCGTCCGACCCAGGGCCGGATGTCCCTCGACGGCCAGGTCCTGGACCTGCACTCGCCGCAGGACGCGCACCGCGCGGGCGTCCGGCTGATCCCGCAGGAGCCGGAGATCATCCCGCACGTCTCCGTTGCGGAGAACGTCTACGCCGGAGCGCTGCCACGCCGCGGCCCGCGCGGTTTCGACCGCGCGGGGCTGCGCCGCCGCGTGCTCGCCGACCTGGAGCGCCTGGGCTTCGCCCAAGCGCTGGACCCGGACCTGCTCGGCTCGCAGCTCACCCCGGCCCAACGGCAGCTCGTGGAGATCATGCGGGCCCTGACCGGGAGCACGCCGGCGCGCGCCATCGCCTTCGACGAGCCGACGTCGTCCTTGTCCGAGCACGAGGTCGAGGCGCTGTTCGCGCTGATCCGGCGGCTGCGGGACCAGGGCATCGCCGTCATCTACGTCTCGCACCGGATGAAGGAGGTGTTCCAGCTCGCCGACCGCGTCGTGGTGCTGCGCGACGGCGAACTGGCCGGCGCCGCGCCGGCGGCCGACGTCGACGAGACCGCGCTGGTGCGGCTGATGGTCGGGCGCGACCTGTCGCAGCTGTTCGTGCGCGAACACGCCGCCACCGATCGCGTGGTGCTGGACGTCTCGCAGCTGACCACGAACGACGTCCGCGACATCAGCCTGCGCGTACACGCCGGCGAGATCGTCGCACTGGCCGGCCTGATCGGCGCCGGCCGCTCCGAACTGGCGCTGGCCCTGGCCGGCGACATCCCGATCCGCTCCGGCCGGATCCTGATGGACGGCAAACCGCTCCGCCTGCGCGGCCCCCGCGACGCCATCCGCGCCGGCATCGGCCTGGCCCCCGAGGAACGCAAAGCGCAGGCACTGTTCGCCCAGCGCACCATCCGCGACAACACGACCCTGGTCAGCCTGCACCGACTGCGTCGCTGGCGCTTCGTCAAGCGCCGTGCGGAGAAGGCCCTGGCCCAGGAGTACGCCGATCGGCTGCGGGTCCGCGCGCCCTCCATCGAGGCCGAAGTCAGAACCCTGTCAGGCGGCAACCAGCAGAAAGTCGTCCTGGCCCGCTGGCTGGCGCGCAAACCGGCGCTGCTGATCCTGGACGAGCCGACCCGCGGCGTCGACGTCGGCGCGAAGGCGGAGATCTACCAGATCATCGCCGACCTGGCCACGGCCGGCACCGCGGTCCTGGTGATCTCCTCGGAGCTGCCCGAGGTGCTGGGGCTGGCCGACCGGATCCTGGTGATGCAGAACGGGCGCATCACCGGGGAGCTGGGGCGGGCCGAGGCCTCGGAGGAGAAGATCCTCGCGTTGGCGATGGCTGATGATCTCGGCGGCTCGGCTCCCGATTCCGCCGGCACCTCGGCCAGCGACAGCAACTCCGGCACGCCCGGCGGTTCCGGCAGTCTGCGGCCTGACCTCGCCGATACCGCAGATGCTGCCGGCGCCTCGGCCAGCGGCAGCAGCCCCGGCCGGCAAGACAGCTCCGGCGACCTTGCCGAATATCGCAGCTCGCCGCCCGACCCAGCCGCCTCCGCCCCCACCACCCCCGCGCCGATCCGCGAGTCCGCCGGATCCGCCCCGGAAGGCAGTCCCCGATGACCACCACTTCCCCCTCGACACTCGGCCAGCGAGCCGAGGAACCTCCCGCCGCCGCTACTCCCGCGAGCCGCCTCCGCGCTGCCGTCACCCGCGCCGGCGCGCAGAGCCTGGGCCTGATCGCCGCGCTGGCCTTCGTCCTCATCCTGTTCGGCTCGCTCAACTCCAACTACCTGAGCTGGCAGAACATCCAGGTCATCGCCGAGGCGGTGACCATCTCCGGGCTGCTGGCCGTGGTGCAGACCGTGGTCATCATCCTCGGTGCGCTGGACATCTCGGTCGGCTCGCAGGCCGGCCTGGCCTCCGTCACCAGCGCCATGGTGTTCACCAGCGCCGGGTCCAACGCGTTCGCGGGCATCGGCGCGGCTATCGGCATCGGCGCCGTGATCGGCGTCGTCAACGGCGCGATCATCGTCTACGGCCGGGTCAACGCCGTCATCGCCACCCTCGCGGGCCTGGCCGCGTACAAGGGCGTGGCGCAGCTCGTCTCCGACGGGCGCGCGCAGGGCTATGTGCTCAACGACAGCATCTTCGTCTTCCTCGGTCGGGGCAAGATCGCCGGGCTGCCGGTCATGGTGTGGCTGCTGCTCGCGGTCGCCGCCGCCGTCCACGTCCTGCTGAAGTACACCGACATCGGCCGCAACATCTACGCCATCGGCGGCAACGACACGGCCGCCCGGCTGGCCGGCATCAACCTCAACAAGTACATCCTGGCCGTCTACGCGCTCTCCGGCGTCGTCGCGGCGGTCGCCGGCATCCTGCTGACCGCGCGCACCGGCTCCGGGCAGCCGGTCTCCGGCAGCGAGGGGCTGGAGTTGCAGTCCATCACGGCCGCCGCGCTCGGCGGCTGCGCGCTCAAGGGCGGCAAGGGCGGCGTCGGCGGCACGCTGCTGGCCGTCGCCCTGCTCGGAGCCCTGCAGAACGGGCTGACCGTCCAGGGCATCAACGCCTTCTGGCAGAACATCGCGCAAGGCGCACTGTTGGTCGTCGCCGTCGTGCTCCAGCAACGGCGCTCTCGCGAACGGGCTGTGGGGTTGCCGGCATGAGGTTGATATCAAAGCTCACTACGTTGGCCGCATCGGCGGCCCTATTGGTCACAGGCGGAACGGCCTGGGCAAGCGCGACCGCCTCCCGACCGCCGTCCCGAACCGCGATCCCCATCAACAACCTGGCCCGCACCCCGTATCAGGGCTGGAACACCTACTACGGCCTCGGCTCGACCTTCACTGAGCAGACGATCAAAGCCGAGGCAGACGCCCTGGTCTCCAAAGGTCTCGCAGCCGCCGGCTACAACTACGTCTGGATCGACGGCGGCTGGTGGAACGGCACCCGCGACACCTCCGGCAACATCACCGTCAGCGCGAGTCAGTGGCCTGACGGCATGCAGGCCGTCGCCGACTACATCCACTCCCGAGGCCTGAAAGCCGGCATCTACACCGACTCCGGCCTCAACGGCTGCGGCGGCGCCAACCAGGGCAGCTACGGCCGCTACCAGCAGGACGTCAACCAGTTCGCGGCTTGGGGCTACGACGCGGTGAAGGTCGACTTCTGCGGCAGCGAGCAGATGGGCCTGGACCCCGCCACGGTCTACGGCCAGTTCCGCGACGCGCTGCTGAACAACAGCAGCCATCGCCCGATGCTGTTCAACATCTGCAACCCGTTCATCCCCGAGACCGGCGCCGCGCCCGGCCGCACCGCCTTCGACTCCTACAAGTTCGGCCCCAGCACCGGCAACTCCTGGCGGACCGACACCGACATCGGCTTCCCGAACAACGTCCAGTACTCCGACGTCCTCCGCAACCTGGACGCCGACGCCGCGCACCCGGAGGCCGCCGGCCCCGGCCACTGGAACGACCCGGACTACCTGGGCCCGGAGCTCGGCATGACCGACGCCGAGGCGCGGTCGCAGTTCTCGATGTGGTCGATCGTCGCGGCCCCGCTGATCATCGGCAGCGACGTCACCAAGCTCTCGGACAACGCCGTCGCGATGCTCACCAACCGCGAGGTGCTGGCCGTGGACCAGGACCCGCTGGGCATCCAGGGCACTGTCCTGACCGGCGCCGCGAACCCCGCGAACCCCGCCAACACCCAGGTCTGGACCAAACCGCTGGCCGGCGGCGACGTCGCGGTGGCACTGCTCAACCGCGGCACGACCCCGCAGACCATCACCACGACCGCCGCGCAGATCGGCCTCCCGACATCCGGCGCCTATGCCCTGCGCGACCTGTGGCAGCACACGACGACCGAGTCGGCGGGCACGATCGCCGCGACCGTCGCCCCACACGGCGTCGTGCTGCTGCGGGTGTCCCGGCACGGCGACCCGGCCACCATGGCCCCCTCGACCGTGCTGTCCCCGGCGACCCTGACCCCGACCGCGCAGGCCGCGCTTCCCCTGGTCGCGCCCGGCGCCTCGTTCCCGGTCTCGGCCACGTTCACCGACAACGGCCGGCTCCCGGTCCAGGACGTGTCGCTTACGCTCGCCGTCCCGGCGGGCTGGACGGCCACGCCGACCGGCTCCGTGACCGCAAGCCAGCTCAAGAGCGGACAATCGATGGCCGCGAGCTGGCAGGTGACAGCCGCCCCGGGTGCCTTGCCGAGCCCGGAGCAGTTGGCGCTGACCGCGAGCTACGGTTGGCAGAGCTCGAACTACGGCGCGCCGAAGTCCTTGCAGACCCTCAGTACCAGTGAGTCGACGCAGGTCCAGGTACCCGCAGCGCCACCCGCCGGCACCGGCCCGCTGAGCCACCACCCCTGGCTCGACGCGGCCAGCGGATACCTCGTTCCCCGCGTCGATCTGGAGGACGCCGGCGGCGGACCGCTGACGATGCACGGCGTCACGTACCCCACCGGCGTCGGCACCGCGTCCGTGTCGACGATCGACTACTACGTCGGCGGCAACTGCACCACGCTCAGCGCCACGGTCGGCATCGACGACTCGGCCGACTTCGACCCCACCGGCGGGACCGTCACCTTCCAGGTCTACGGCGACGGCACGAAGCTCTACGACAGCGGCCTGGTGACCCGCGCCGCGCCCCAGACCATGTCCGTGAACCTGGGGTCCGCGAAGGTGATCAGCCTGGTCGTCGGCGACGGCGGCGACGGCACCTACAACGACCGCGCGGACTGGGGCGGTCTGCAGATCGCCTGCGGCGCGCCGGTCGCGACGCAGCCCGGCGGGCCCTGGCCGTACCTCGTGCCGACCTCCGCGCTGTCCGCGACGGCCACCAGCGCCAACAACGGCTACCCGGCGAGCAACGCGGTGGACGGCCAGGTCACGACCCTGTGGCACTCGCAGTTCAGCCCGGTCCACGACCCGCTGCCGATCTCCCTGACGATCGACCTTGGATCGGTGCAGACGGTTACGGGACTGACCTACCAGCCGCGGCTGGACGGCGACATCACCGGCACGATCACCGGCTACACCGTCGAGGTCAGCAGCGACGGAGCGACCTTCACGAGTGCGGCGTCGCCGGGGACCTGGCCGCAGGACGCCACGCTGAAATCCGTTCAGTTCACACCGGTTTCGGCACGCTATGTACGACTGACGGCGACCGCGGGAGCGAACGGATACGCGTCCGCGGCCGAAGTCGGGGTGGCGGCGCTCCCGGCGGCGTGAGCCGTCCCCGGCCGGCCACACACTAGTCACATCCTGAACACGAACGCAGCGCGGCCGGCCGAGGCTTTCAGGCTCTCGACCGGCCGCGTTGCGTCGCACCAGCCCTCTTCCTCACCCTGCTCACGGTTGGATCTCAGCTCTCTCTCAGCGCGACCCTCCAAGCTCTGCCCATGCACAGGATTGGCGATTGGCTCAATCGGCGGTCGTTCCGATCCCGGATCACCCTTCTGGTTGTGGCGGCGGTGGGGTTCTCGGTGGCCCTGTGCGCCCTGATCAGCTATCTGGCGATCAGCAAGACGATCATGGGCCGGATGGACAGCCAGCTGAAGCAGCGCGCGACCGTCTTCACCGCCTCGCCGCTGGATATGTTCACGCCGACCCTCCTCGACGCCAACCAGCGGCTGCTGGCCGCTTCCGGCTACCAGGAGACCCTGGTCTACGCCGACGGCACCGCGCACGAGCCGGAGAACCTCAAGCTGCAGCGCATCGGCCCGGACGGGCAGGCGGGGCAGATCCTGGCGACCTACCAGGTGTGGGCTCCCTACGGGGCGCCCGAAGTCGCCGTCGCCGCGCAGCAGAGCGACACCTCGCTCCGGACCATCAACTACAACGGCGTGGACTACCGCGTCTACGCCGTCCACAACACCTATGGCGACGGATCCCCGGACAACCCGCAGCCCTCGGCGCTCGTCTTCTCGACCTCGCTGGCCCAGACCGAGTCGGCGCTGAAGACCATCGCCACGATCTCGGTCGTCGTCGGCCTGCTGGGTATCGCGCTCGCGGCCGCCGCGGGCCTGGCGATCGGGCGCGCGGCGCTGCGGCCGGTCGTGCGGCTCTCGCACGCGACCGAGTACATAGCCCGGACCGGCGACCTGGCGCGCCTGCACGTCAACGGTGACGACGAGATCGCGCAGCTGACGCGCAACTTCAACACCATGCTCGAAGCACTGGCCCAGTCGCGGGAGCACCAGAAGCGGCTCGTCGCCGACGCCGGACACGAACTGCGCACGCCGCTCACCTCCATCCGCACCAACCTGGACCTGCTCGCGCAGGTCTCGGCCGCGCCCGACGACGTCCGCCTGCCGGCCGAGGAGCGCGTCGCGCTGCTCAACGACGTACGCGCGCAGATGGAAGAGCTCTCCATGCTCATCGCAGACCTCGTCGAGCTGTCCCGGGACGACCATCCCTCGCACACGATCGAGCACCTGGACCTGGTCAACGTCATCGAACGCGCCGCCGAGCGGGTGCAGCGGCGGGCGCTGAGCGTCAGCGTCACGTACGACTTCCAGCTGGAGCACTGGTACCTCCAGGGCGACGCCACCGCGCTGGAGCGGATGGTGACCAACCTGCTGGACAACGCGACGAAGTTCTCGCCCGAGGCCGGCACGGTCACCGTCACCCTGGCCGACGGCCTCCTCCAGGTCGCCGACCAGGGCCCGGGCATCGCCGAGGAAGACCTCACGCACGTCTTCGAGCGCTTCTACCGCTCGCCGGAGGCGCGCTCCACCCCGGGCTCCGGCCTCGGGCTGGCGATCGTGCAGCACATCGCCACGAACCACGGCGGCCACGTCGCCGCGGCGCGGGCCCCGGGCGGTGGGGCGCTGCTCAGCGTGTGGCTGCCGGGGCGTGCGGCGCGGCTGGAGGAGCCGGTCGCCGCGGTGTGAGCCGGTGTGAGCTGGCGTGAACTAGCGTGAGCCGAGGTCCGCCGCGTCCGGTTGACTGTTTGGCAACGCTGTTGATTAACTCGCCCCGTGAGCGAACGAGCTACGAGCGAACGACCGACGAGCGACGAACTGCTCGCCCAAGAAGAACGCCTGGTCTTCAGCGGCTTCACCCACGACGACGCCTGGGCCCTGGGCTCGCTGCTGGTCGAGCTGGCCCGCGAGCGCGAGCTGCCGGTCGCCGTCGACATCCGCCGGGGCGACCAGCAGCTGTTCCACCACGCGCGGCCCGGCACCAGCCCGGACAACGCGTCGTGGATCGAGCGCAAGACCAACGTCGTGCGCCGCTTCGGCCACAGCTCGCTGCTGGTCGGCCAGCGCCACCGGGACCGCGGGACCACGTTCGAGGACGCCACCGGGCTGCCCGGCGACACCTACGCGGCGCACGGCGGCTCGTTCCCGATCACCGTCGCCGGCGCCGGGATCATCGGGACGGTCACCGTCTCCGGGCTGCCGCAGGTCGAGGACCACAAGCTGGTGGTCGAGGCGGTGCAGCGGTTCCTCGACGGCGGGCACTGATTCCCGGGTCGCGTCGTCGGGACGTTTTCCGGTTGCGGCGTGCCCGGGGGTGTTGTTCATTGGCACCATGCCGGACGTGGATGTCCTGATCGTCGGCGCCGGACCGGTCGGGCTGACCGCCAGGGCGCTGCTCGACCGCTGGGGCGTGCGGACCGTGCTGGTCGAGAAGCACACCGAGCTCTCTCCCTTTCCGCGCTCCCGGCTGCTCAACGTCCGATCGATGGAGATCTTCCGGCAGCTGGGCATCGACCGGCACGTCGCGGCGCGCGCCTTCGCCCCGGAGTACGGCCGGGTCCGCTTCCGCGACTCCTTCACCGGTCCGGACTTCGCCAGCGCGGCGATGATCGGCGTCAACGCGCCGATCGCGGAGAGTCCGGTGATCGGGGCGGTGACGTCCCAGGACCGGCTGGAGCCGACCCTGCTCGACGCGGCGCACTCGCCGATCCGGTTCGGCGTCGAGCTGACCGGGCTGGCCGAGGAGCCGGATGGCGTGCTGGCCTCGTTCGGCGACGGCACGAGCCTTCGCGCGAGCTACGTCCTCGCCGCCGACGGCGCGAACTCCACGGCGCGGGACCTGCTCGGCATCGGCACGGTCGGTCCGGGCGCGCTGGGCTCGACGACCACCGTCATGTTCGAGGCCGACCTGCGGCAGCGCTGCGCCGACGCGCCGGCCGGCGTCTACGTCACGGCGTTCGGATCGATCCTGCCGATGTATCCCGAAGGCGGCTGGGCCTGGATCGGCCAGGTGCCGGAGGGGGCGGACCACCGGGAGCCGCTGGCCCGCACGCTCGGCGACGGGCTGCCGTTCGAGGTGTCGCGCGTGCAGCGCTGGACGGTCAACGCCTTCGTCGCCGAGCACTTCCGCAGCGGCCGGGTCCTGCTGGCCGGCGACGCCGCGCACGCCATCCCGCCGGCCGGGGGCCTGGGCATGAACACCGGCGTCGCCGACGTGCACAATCTGTGCTGGAAGCTCGCGGGCGTGGTGCAGGGGTGGGCTCGGCCCGGGCTGCTGGACACGTACGAGTCCGAACGGTTGCCGGTCGCGCACCTGACCTTGCGCCAGGCGGTCGCGAACGCGCAGCTGCTGATGCAGGCGCAGCAGAAGCGCGTCGAGCAGCTGGCGTCCGGCGACGCCGACGGCGAGATCGAGCTTCCCTGGTCGGAGCACTACTTCGCACAGCTGGGCCTGGTGCTCGGCGTCGCCTATGGCAGCGAGGCCGCCGAGCCGGGCACGGACTACGTGCCGAACACCTCGCCGGGCCATCGGATGCCGCATGTCGACCTCGGCGGCGGCAGGTCCACGGTGGACGCGGTCGGTGAGTGGTTCACGCTGTTCACCGAAGACCCGGCCGACTGGACCGACCGGGCTGAGCTCGGACCGAGCGGCCCGCTGCCGGTGCGGGTGGAGCGGCTGAGCGGCGGCTACGGGACGTTGCTCGTCCGGCCGGACGGGCATATCGGGGCGCGGTGGGACAAGCGGGCGGTCGGCGGCGAGGAGCTGGCGCGGGCTCAGGAGACGATCAGCGCGGCGGGTCTCGTGCAGTGAGGGTTCGACCTGACATGCTGAGCGACCGTGGACACCGCTCAGTTCTGGCACCTGGTGGACCAGGCGCGCGACCGCGTTTCAGACCTCGACGACGCCGAGGCCGTCGCGAAGGAGGCCCAGGCGCTGTTCTCGGCGCTTGAGGTAGGGGATATCACTGCTGCCGACCAGGTGCTGTGGCAGTTGATGGCCGATTCGTTCCAGGACTCGCTGTGGGCGGCGGCTTATGTCATCAACGGCGGGTGCTCCGATGACGGCTTCGACTACTTCCGGGGCTGGCTGATTCTTCAGGGCCGGGAGCTTTTCGAGCAGGCGTTGCGTGATCCGGACTCGCTCGCGGCGTGGCCGGTTGTGGTTCGTGCAGCTCAGACCGGGGTTGATCTGGAGTGCGGGTCCGCGCTGGTCATGACGGCGCGGGCGTTCACGGCCGTCGCCGGTGGGGAGATTCCGGCGTGCGATGCGATCGTCTATCCGGACGCGGATCCGGAGGGGGAGTGGAGCTTCGAGTTCGATGACGCGGAGGAGATGAATCGTCGGCTGCCGAAGCTTTCGGCGCTGTACGAATACTGATTCTCCGCTATGGGCGGTCGAAATCCGTATGACAGTGTGAGCGCCGCTGCCTACAGTCGCCCTATGGCCACCGAAACGTCGAATCCCACTCGCACCTGGCGTCCCGTCGCTCCGGGTGACGCTGCCGCCTTTGCCGTGCTGCTCAACGCGATCGAGGACGTGGACCACTTCGGTGAGTTCTTCGGCGAGGAGGATGTCGCCGAGATGATCGGGGATCCGGTGCTCGACCTCGCACGGGGTTCGCTCGGCGCGTTCGACGGGGACGTCATGGTCGGGTACTCGCTGGCCAAGCACAAGCCGCTCGCGGTGGAGGTGCACCGGGTGATGGTCGAGGGCGGGGTGCATCCGGCGTACCGGCGGCGGGGGATCGGGGCGCGTCTGCTGTCGGCTGGGATCGCGAGCGCCCGGGAGCTGCACGCGATTCACCACCCACAGCTCCGGCTCGCCGTCGATGCTCAGAACAATGAGCAGAACGCGGGCGCGCTGGCTGCTTATTCTGCTGCGGGGATGAAACCGATCCGGTGGTATTCGCAGATGGCGCACGACCTCGGCAACGGCATCGTTGACGTGCCGGTTCCCGCCGGGTTCGTGGTCGAGGCACATTCCGCCGACAACAGCGACGAGTTCCTCGCGGTCCGCAATGAGGCGTTCCTCGATCATTGGGGTGCGGTTTCGATGCCTGCCGAACAGTGGCACAGCACGATGGTCGGGTGGCAGTCGTTCCGTCCGGATCTCAGCTTCCTGCTTCGTGACGGCGCCACTTCTGCCGCCGCCGGGATGCTCCTGACCCACTCGTGGGACTCGGACACCGAGGCCACCGGCATCCGCGACGCGCACTTCATGCTCATCGGAACCCGCAGCGCCTATCGCAAGCGCGGCGTGGCCGGCGCTTTGATCGCGCACGCCGAGCAGGCCGCCAGGGCCGGTGGTTACGGCCAGGCCAGCCTTACCGTCGACTCCGCGAGCCCGACCGGCGCGAACGGCTTGTACGAGCGGGCGGGGTTCGCGGTGACGAGTACGCATGTGCGGTACGCCATCGAGTTCTGAGGGGATTTTCACCTCAGCTGATCTCAACTCGCAGTCATCGCGCATCCGTTAATCTCAGCTCATGCGCGACGATGACGGATACGGGTACGAGTCCAAGAAGGATTCGGTGCTGGGGCTGGCCGGCATCGGTGTCGGTGCTGGTGATGGCGCCGGTGGCGGCGCCGGTGCTGGCGGGCAGCGAACGCGGGTGTTCACGCGGCGCGCGATCCTCTTCGGGATACCGGCGGTGAGCGTCACGGGGGCCGTGGTCCTGGGCATCGTCGCCGAGCACTCCGAGAACGCGCGCCATCAACGGGCCCTGAATTCGCCGGTGAATCCGGGTCCTGCGACGGTCCGCACTCCCGGCGTCCTGGCCGGCCCGGCCGCGACGCCCGCCTGGGCGGTCACGGTGAGCAGCACCGTGACCGCGATCGCGATGGCTGCCGGCAGCGTGTTGCTGGTGGACCGGTTCGGGAACGTGCGGGGCTACGACCCCCAGACCGGGGTCGAGAAGTGGCAGCCGTCGGTGGTGTTCTTCGCCGACGCCGACGCGCCGCTGCTGGTCGTCGGCGACACCCTCTACGGCTACGACGCCGACGGCGACGTCCTGGCCGTCAACACGACGGACGGCACACTGCGCTGGAAGGCCGAGATCGGCACCAGCGGCGTGGACATCGCCACGGTGCAGGGGTCCGCCGGAGCACTGGTCTTCAGCACCGGCTCGATCGAGGCGCCGGCTGGCGGCGGCGCCGTCAGCCTCGGGGCGAACCACGGGAAGCTCTGGGCCGTGGACACCGCCAACCACGGCATCGCATGGACCCTCGACGGACTCGACTACAACCTGGTGGTGGCCGCCTCCGAACCCGCCGGCGTGGTCGCGACCGCCGACGAGATCGCCTACCGCCTCACCGCGTACTCACTGAAGGACCGCAGCGTCGTGTGGCACACGGATGCAGGCAACGCCGAATCCCTCGGACTCCCCATCTCCCCGGCGGCGTGCCTCACGGTCTCCGGCAGCACCTTCTACTGGGGCGCGGACAAGCTCTACGCCCTCGACGCAGCCACCGGCGCGCTGCGCTGGAGCGCCCCCGGCCCGAACCCGGGGGACGAGTACCAGAGCGTGGTCGTGGTGCCGGGGCAGGGCGCGGACGGCGGGGACCTGGTGGTCGCCACCACGACCGGCGCGGGCGGCACGGGCGGCGGCACCATGAGCGCGTTCGACGCTGCGATCGGCGCGGTGCGGTGGGTGCAGCGGGGGAGTGCGAAGTTCGGGCTGAAGACTGCGGTTGTTGCCTCCGCTGCCTCCGCTGGGAGCGCGGGTAGCGCTGGCGCTGGCGTGCTGTACGCAGCCGAGGAGGACAGCGGCTCGCTGTTCGCCGTCGACGCCAAGACCGGCCAGACCCGCTGGACCTTCCACGACGCCACCGCCACCGCCGACCTCACCTGGACGCTGGCCGCGGACGACACCCGGGTGTACGTCGCCTACGGCAAGAATCTGATGGCCTTCGAGCACTGACAGCCGCTGATCGGCACTGCCGCTCACGGCAGGCCGGGGTGGCTGGCGATGAACGCGGACGCCTGCTGGATCTGCTGCGCGACGGATTTGTCGTACTGGTCGAGTGCGGCCTTGTGGGAGGCGATGTACTGCTGGTCGTACCCGCCTTCGACCGCCACCACCACGCCGACGAGGTTGAGCTCCCGCTTGCACGCCAGGTCGGCGCCCGCAGTCGTGACCTCCTCGGGCGGAATGACGACGTCGTCGCCGGCGGGCGTCAACTGGCTCCAGCGCGGGTCGGTGTAGGCGTCCCAGGGTGACGCGTAGTGGAACCCCTTTTGTGCCATGCACGCCGACCACTTCTTGTTCACGTCGGTGATGCGCGGATCGCTCGGCGACACAACGGGACCGTGGTCGGGGAGGGCCCCGGTGTCGTGGGCTATCAGGATCTTGCCGCCGACGGCCGCCAACCCCGCGCCACTACAGCCGCCGGAGGGGACCGGCTTGTCACCGAACGCGGTCGTTGGTTTCCCGGCCGCGTCGACTCCGTCCAGCACGGCTCGCTCGTCGGCCGGCAACTGGTTCAGCAGTGCGGTGTCGACTTCTTGGTGCACCTTCGTGTCGTAGCCCTTCGACGGGTCCGATGCGGGATCGAAGAAGCCGTAGTTCGTGGTGCGGGCGAGGTTCTGATAGATGTCACGCTTCACGTCAGGAGGCTTGGGCAGATCCAGCGAGAAGCCGAAGCCCTGCATACATGCTTCGGTCCCGACCCGTACCGCGCTGAAGACCGCCGTGGCCTGATCCGCGCTCACGGTGTACGGAAAGATCGGACGGGCGATCTGGTCCGGCGACGTGATGGTGGGTATCGGCCCGATCTCGGGCGGCTTGGCCTGGGGGCGTCCGGGGGAGCAGGAGGCAGTGCTCAGACCCAGGACTGTACTGACGGCCGCGATCAGGAACTTGTTCATGGTCCTTTCCTGGGTGCGGGTGCGGGTGCGTACGAGGGTGCGGGCGGGTGGTTGGGAACCCGCCCGCACCGGATCGACGCTAGTTGTAGGTCAGCGTGAAGTTGCCGGTGTGGATGTTGGGCTCGGGCCAGGTCTGCCCGGCCGGAATGTCCTGCGGGCCCGCGCTGGTCTGGAAGACCGCGTGGTAGTCGCCGGCAGACAGTTTCCCGACGTTGTACACGTTGGAGTAACCGACGCCGATTTCGTAATAGCAGTAGACGTTGTCTCCGTAGATCTTGGCGTCCTGAGGGCCCTTGGTGCAGCCCTGGTCCCAGACCACGGCGTTGGCCGTTCCGGCCGACAGCAGGCCGACAGAGGCGGTGAGTGCGGCGACGGCGATGCCCGCCGTCAGGCGTCCCTTGAATCTCATGGATGCTCTTTCCGGTCGGTGTGGTTCTCGGACAACAGAGCTCTGATGGATATGAGTGAACAATGTGGTGACAATAGACGCAACTCATTCGATCAGGTTCAAATCATTTGATCAGATTCGAATCAGATGATGCCCGTGTCGATCGATGGCCGACGGGCGTTCGTGTCCGCACACATGCCGGGAGCTGTTGGCGGAGCGGTGCCCGCACCCACCAACACCGCCCCCACCCACGCCAAAGGCGGGACCCCGCATCCGCGAGATCCCGCCCCGGTACCGCTAAGTCAGCTCAGTCCTTCAACAAAACGAACTTCGCCGTAGTAGTGGCCCCCTTCGTAATAGTCACCGTCTTCACCTGCGGCTGGTACCCGTCCTTCGCCGCGATGACCGTCAACGGGTTGTTCCGATAGTCCAGCCACAGCCCGTACCCGCCGTTGATGTCCGTGTGCAGCGTGTAGTGCGTGGCCCACGTGTCGATCTGCACCGTCGCGCCCGCCAGCGGCACCAGGGCCCCGCTCGCGTCCGTGTACTCCACGACGCCGGTGAGCTTGCCCCAGGTTGCCGGGGGCTTCACTGTCATCGTGATCGGCAGGGCGGTCAGGGGGTAGGGCGTGTCGGTGCTGAGGCCCAGGCTCGCGGTGTACGCGCCTGGTTGGGTGATCGATGTGTCGCTGGCGTCCACGGTCACGTCGAACGTGCCGGAGGCGCCGGGCGCCAGGGTCACGGTCGTCGCGCTCTCCGACAGCCATGGGACGTCGGTGCTGGGGCCGACGTTGTAGCCGGGGAGGACCTGCGTGGTGGCCAGGGGCGGGGTCAGGGTGCCCTGGCCGCCGCCGACTGTGTAGAAGCCGAGTGCGCCGCCGAAGCGGTAGGCGCTGATGTTGGAGTTCGGCAGTGCCGTCCAGGCGTCGGCTGACGGGTCGTAGGCCCAGGCCTGGTTGGTCAGGCCTGCGGCCAGGACGCCGCCGGTGACCACCAGCTTGCCGTTGGCGCCGGTGCCGGCCGCGCCCCAGAAGGCCGCGGGGGCGTTGGCGCCCTTGGTCCAGGAGCCTGCTGCCGGGTCGTAGATGTACGTGCTCTGGCTCGCTGTGGTCGCCGAGGTGCCGCCGGCGCAGACCAGCTTGGCGAGTACGTTCGCGCACGACAGCCATGCCGTGGACTCCGGGTACGCGGCCAGCTTGGTCCAGGTGCCGGCGCCGGCGTCGAAGGCGTAGACGTCGGTGGTGCCGCAGGTGCTGGTGCAGCCGCCGACGACGTACAGGGTCGAGCCGATCACCGCGCTGCCGGAGCCCGCGTAGGGCGTCGGTGCCGCCGGGCCCGTGCTCCAGCTGTTCGCCGCCGGGTCGTAGATCTCCATCTTCGGGTCGGGGTTGCCGGAGGTGGCCCAGCCGCCGACGACGTACAGCTTGCCGCCGATGAAGCCGTGGGCCGGGGATTCGCGGGTGTCGCTCGCCGATGCCAGCGCCGACCAGGCGCCCGCGGTCGGGTCGAAGGAGTAGAGCTTGCTGGAGTCGTTGGTGCCGTCGAAGCCGAAGCCGGAGTAGAGCTTGCCGCCGGAGAAGTCGGCGATGTTGTCCTGGATCAGCGTCGGGAAGTCCGCCTGCGGCTGCCAGCTGTCACCGGAGGTGGAGGCGTTGCTCTTCACCGCCTTGGCGCCGATCTGCTTCGAGGCCAGCAGGGCGCTGCCGGTGGTGACGTGCGCCGGCACGATCTGCGTCGGTGCCGCCGGCACGTTCTGCATCACGAAGCCGCCCGGCTGCTCGCTGACGTTCAGCGTCGCCGGCGCGGTGCCGGTGTTCTTCACCGTCACCGTCTGTGTGGCGTTCCCGCCCCACGGCACGGTCTTGGACACCGAACCCGGCTTCACCGTCAGCCGGCCGGCCTTCAGTGAGAAGTCCGATTCCACGACCTTGGACGCCACCACGGCGGCGGTCGCCGTGCCCGTGGTGTAGTGCCCCTTGGTCGCGGACAGCGGCACCGAGCCGGTGGTCGGCGAGAAGAACCAGTAGAACGCGCCCTTCAGTGCCGGGTCCGAGGTGGTCGCGGTGGTCCCGCCGACGGTCGGCGCCGCGGTCTCGGCCACGCTCACGCCGGCCAGCGGCGCCTTGGTGTTGGCGTCGGTGACCTGGCCGATCACCAGGCCGCCGGGCACCGGGTCGCAGGTCGGCACGCCCAGCAGGACGTTGTCGAGCTCCCAGTAGTAGGCCCAGGTGCCGGTGTAGTGGAACCGGACCTGCACCTGCGTCTTGCCCACGGCCTGCGGCAGCGGTACGCGCACCGTGGAGCCGTTCACCGCGCCGGTGGTCTGCGACCACACCGAGGACCAGGTCGTGCCGTTGTCCACGCTGACCTCGACGGTCGCCGTGGAGTTGCCGTACGGCTTGTAGTACGTCGCGAAGTCCAGCTCCGGTGCGGCGATCGCGGACAGGTCGGTGACCGGCGAGGTCAAGTACGTGTCCTGCGAGTTGCCCTGGCCCAGGTGGTCGCTGTCGACGATGGCGAAGCCGCCGTCGCCGGTGGTCAGGTTGCCGCGCTTGCCCGGGTCGTCGAACTCCCAGCCGCCGGAGGCGGTGTTGTTCGCCACGGTCCAGCCGGTCGGCGCGGTCGTGCCGTCGAACGTCTGGAACGGCCCGGTGTGGCCGACCTTGTAGCCGGCGGCCGTGCAGTTCGTGGAGTCCACCTTCACCGAGATCGGCTGGGACACCGCCGAGACGCCCACGGTCACCGCGGTGTCCGTGGTCTGATATCCCGGATAGGCCGCCGCGGTGTGCAGCTGGTAGGTCTTGTCCACCGGCAGCTGGATCGTGTACGCGCCGGTCTTCGGGTTCGTGTACACCGGGCCGCCGGGCATGCCGTCGACCGTGATCGTCGCGTACAGCGGCCAGCCCTGGCCGGAGCCGTCGGTCACCGTGCCGGTCACCGCCACCCGGGCCACGGCCGCGAGGGTGAAGTTCTCCGGGACGGTGGCGCCGTCGGCGACCACCACGCCGGGCACCGACTGGTCGGCGTACCCGAAGGCGCTGATGCCGACCGTGTAGGTGCCTGGTGTGACGTTCAGGGTGTAGGTGCCGTCAGCCGCGGTCGTCGCGCTCGTCGAGCCGGCCGAGACCTTGGCGCCGGCCACCGGGTTGGTGCCGTCGGTGACCTTGCCGGAGATCACGCCGTGCGGGCCGCTGCTGAACGCCGCCAGGCCGTTGGGCGTGCCCAGGCCGGTCGGGCCGTCGTAGCCGGGCCCGGCGGTGCACAGGTACGACGGGGTGCAGGTGCTCGTCGAGCCCTGAGTCACGTCGTTGAGCGCCGAGGGCTTGGCGTAGGGGTAGGAGTTCGGGTAGGTCCCGGCCGACGGCGCGCCGGCGTCGGCGTAGACCCCGGCGACCAGCGGCGTCGAGACGCTGGTGCCGCCGTAGACCTGCCAGCCGGCGGCCTGGTAGGAGTCGTAGACCGAGACGCCGGTGGCCGGGTCGGCGACCGCCGAGACGTCCGCGAGCGTCCGCATCGTGCAGCCGGTGTCCGTCTGGAAGCTCGGCTTGGGCTCGTACAGCGAGCAGCCCGAGCCCGGGCCGCCGTAGGAGTTCGACCACACCGACTCCGACCAGCCGCGCGTGCTGGTGTCCTTGACCAGCGAGGTGCCGCCGACCGAGGTGACGTACTGCGAGGCGGCCGGGTAGGCCACGCCGTAGCCGCCGTCGCCGGTGCTGGCCAGCACCGCCACGCCCGGGTGGTTGTAGTACGGGTCCATCGACGTGGTCTCCGACGGGTCCTCGCCGCTGCCCGGCGTCGAGGTGTAGTTCGAGCCGTAGGAGTTGGACACGTAGCCGGCGCCCAGCGCCACGGCCTCGTCGACGGACGCTCCCAGGTCGGAGAAGCTCGGGGAGGTGCCCTCGACCAGGATGATGTGCGCCTGCGGCGCGATCGCGCTGACCATGTCCAGGTCCAGCGAGATCTCCCCGGACCAGCTCGCGCTCGGCGTGGGGTAGTTGGTGCCGCCGGTCTGGTCGACCTTCTTGAAGCAGCCGTTGGCCGTGGTGCACGCTGACAGCCCGAACTGCGTCCGGTACAGCGCCAGGTCGCTCTCGGCGTTCGGGTCGTCGTAGGCGTCGACGATGGCGACCGTCGCCCCGGCCCCGCCGTTGGCCGGCAGGTTGTAGGCGCTGAGCAGGTCCGACGGGCCGAACCCGGCCGGCGTGCTGGCGTGCACCAGGCCGGTGGCGCCAGCTATGTCAGTGCGCTGCAACGCGAAACACGTGAAGGTGCCCTTGGCCGCCGGCGGGCAGACCGAGCGCGCCTCGGGCTTGGCACCGGTCAGGCTCCCGGGCTTGGCGGTGGCTCCGGCCGGGTGGACGGCGGCCGAAGCGGCCTTCGCCGCTGTCTGGCTCGTGTCGGCCCGCGCTCCGACCTCGGCGGCGGCGCTGCCGACCCCGGTCGTTAACGCGAGTGCGGCGGCCAGGGCTACTACCTTGCCCAGACGTCGTGGAAGGGGAATGTGCACGTGCGGCTCCCTTGGGATGGCGGTGGCTGCCATGCCGTGGCGCCGCGGACACGGCGCCACGCTGCGCTGTGCCCTAGCAGAGGTCAGGATGTCCTGTGGTCAGGACGACCTGTTGTCAGCAGTCTGATCAGACTGTGAAGATGAGTGTGGCTCAAGGTAAAGGTTGTGTCTATACCCCGAAATCGGTGATGTCCTCGGTTTTTCCGCACTGACCTGGATATGCGCTTTAGTCGCTCATGGGTTGACGCCGTGATCGCGCGCGTTGAGGTTATGAGGTCGAGGCTTTGTGCGGTTAACGCTGTGCGGCGACCAGGACGGCACCGCCCGGGACGGTCGGAGTACCTCGCAACGAGGGCATGGCCGGCGCGACCCAGCATGGCCCGGCGCCCGCGGGTTAAGGTATCTCGCTTATGGAAGAGGCTACGTCTAAGGTCCATGTCCGGCTCGACGTCGAGGACGGATGGCCGCCGGTCGCCTTCGAGGCGTTGGAGGCCAGACCCCTGCGGGATGACTGCTACCAGCTCCTGTCCCCGCCGACGTTCGCTGTGCGGTTGGCGATCGGGGACGTTGTCAGCGTTGAGCTTCAGGAGTCGTCCGAACCGGAGCAGGTGTGGGTCGACTCGGTGGTCAAGTCGGGCGGCCATTCGACGGTGCGGGTGGTCTTTTTTCCGGCGGCCGGCCGGGAGGCCGAGCCGGGCCTGCGGCGCGACCTCGAAGGTCTCGGGGCGCGGGTCCACGACACCGGGTTCCAGAGTCTGATCGCGGTCGACATCCCCGGTGAGGTCGACTACCGCGCGGTGCGGGAGCTCTTGAGCGAAGGGGAGTCCCAGGAGCTCTGGGAGTTCGACGAGGGCGCGATCTCGCGCCTGCACGACTACGAGTCGTAGCCGGCCGGACGCAATCTGCCGGTTGCCGAAACCGTGGTGACCTTCGCCGGTCTCCAGGCCGTAAGCTAGTGACTTAGGTAAGCCTAACTCCGGAGGTGTCCCCTTGGCCCGCACCCGCCACGACTTCGTCGTGCGCCGCACCGAGCGGCTGAACGACCACATGATCCGGGTCCATCTGGGCGGCCCGGGTTTCGCGACCTTCCAGCCCAGCGAGTTCACCGACTCCTACGTCAAGCTGCTGTTCCCGGCCCCGGACGGCGAGGTCACGCGCACCTACACCGTGCGCGCCGTCGACGCCGCCGCCGAGACGATCGCCATCGACTTCGTCTACCACGGCGACGAGGGCGTGGCCGGCCCCTGGGCCGCCGCGGCCCAGCCCGGCGACGCCATCGGCCTGTTCGGCCCCGGCGGCGCCTACGCCCCGCGCGCCGACGCCGACTGGCACCTGCTGGCCGGCGACGCCTCGGCGCTCCCGGCGATCTCCGCGGCGTGCGCCGCGCTGCCGGCCACCGCGGTCGGCCGGGTGTTCGTCGAAGTCGCTGGCCCCGCCGACGAGCTCGACATCGTCCGTCCGGGCGGCGTGGAGCTGACCTGGGTCCACAACGACGGCGGCACGCCGGGGGAGGCGCTGGCGAAGGCCGTGCGCGCCGAGCCGTGGCTCGACGGCCCGGTGCACGTCTTCATCCACGGCGAGGCGCAGTCGGTCATGCACGACCTGCGGCCCTACGTCCGCAAGGAGCGCGGGGTCCCGGCCGACTGGGCCTCGATCTCCGGCTACTGGCGTCCCGGGCGTACCGAGGAGGGCTTCCGGCAGTGGAAGCGGGAGCTCTCCGAGCGTGAGGAAGCGGCTGTCTGACAGCGCTTGGTGACAGCTGTGTGGTTCAACGGCGGGGCCGGCACCGTGACGGGGTCGGCCCCGCTTCGTCTCACGGCTCTGATTCGGCTCAGCCGAGGGTGCGCAATTGCCCGCAGCGTTGCCCGGTTGAGTTCGGTACCGTCCCGCTATGCCATATGACCTTCCCGTGCACCTCGCCCCGCTACCGGATCGGATCGGCCACGTCGGGGGCATCGAATCGCTCACTCTGGACGGCCGTCGCTACTACTTCGGGTTCGACTACAAGAGCGACCTCGTGGTCTCGCCGCTGATCGACGATCCGGCGGCGATGGCGGTGTTCGCGAGCGAGTACATGCGGCAGACCACTGGCAAGCACGACGTGGCGTATTGGGAGGAACTGGTCGCCGGCGGGGCCGAGGAGTCGTCCCTGGCGGGGGACGACGCGGATCGGACGTTCTCCTCGGAGGACTTGCGCGGTGGTCTGCCGGAGCCCGATACCCACCTGCTCTACCTTCTGGGTGCGGTCACCGAATGGGACACCTGGTTCGCGGAGGCGCCGGACGTGCAGCGGGCCTACGACGGGCTCGGGTTCGATGACGACGACTCGGAGTTTCTTGACCGCTGCCTTGAGGCGGTCGGGAAACAGGGGGCGCGGGCTCGGCCCGCCGAGTTCGCTGTCGCGAGCTTTCATCTGGCTGAGGCTGCGGAGCGTGCGCCGGGTAACTGGGGAACGCTGTTCGGGCTGCTCGCGGAGGGGATTGCGAGTAAAGCTTTGGGATAGAACAGGATTCTGACTATATGCGCTGTCCGGCGGTGGTACGGTCGGCCGGTGTCTCGGACTCAATTGCCCGGTATTGCCGCGATGATCGTGGTTTTCTGTATGGCCGCGGGATGTAGTTCTCATTCCGCGGCGGTGAACGGCGCCGGCGATCAATCACCGACGATCGCTACGACTGCGTCGCCGAGCGCTTCTGGACGTGCGGTTTCTTCTTCATCATCCGCGTCCTCGCCCTCCTCGTCCTCTAGCTCCTCACCTTCGCACTCGGCTTCGCATTCCTCCTCGGCGTCGCCTTCGCCGTCGTCCTCGTCGTCCTCGTCATCGGCCCAGACGGCGTCGGCGGCCGGCTGGCCCGACGCCGCGAGCACCGGGGTCAGGCCCGGGTCGCATCTCACACCTAAGAAGGGCGAGATCCTGGTCAACCAGAACGGTGCCGTGATCGAGAACATCGACTTGGTCGGCGATATCCGGGTGGAGGCTGACAACGTCGTTATTCGCAACGTGCGGATCTCCGCGCCGCAGAGTTCGGATATCGACCAGTGGGGGATTCTGCAGTGGGTCGGGTATACCGGGCTGACGGTGGAGGACAGCGAGATCGGCGGGCGCTCCGACACCGAACTGCGGCAGGCGGTGATGAATGACGGCGGAATGGTGACGGTGTTGCGGTGCAACATCCACGGGATGAGCAAGAAGGGTGTTTACACCAGCCAGGGCGACATCGAGGACAACTACATCCACGACCCCTACTGGTTCGTCGCCGCCGACGGCGAGATCGACATGATCCGCGTCGACGGCTCCCCGGACCCCGGTACCTCCCTGCTGGTGAAGCACAACGCCCTGATCGACACCACCACCACGAACAGCGCGCTCAGCCTCTTCGAGGCCGACGGCGGCACCCCCTCGCGGGTGACGGTCGAGGACAACTACATGGCCACCGCCGGCTGGGCCATCTACGCCGGCGGCCAGACCGCCGCGACCAGCGAAATCGTGGTGAAGGACAACGTCTTCGCGACGAAGTTCAAGGACGGCTACAGCTACGTCACGGAGTGGAACCCGAACGGGCCCGGGAACGTGTGGTCGGGGAACAAGTGGGCCGACGGCAAGGCGGCGCCGGTGCTGCTGTCGTGAGGTCGCGGCGGTGGGCGCCTGGCGGTGGACGCCGGACGCCGGGCGGCGCGAGTGTTCGGGTTCGGGTCGCGCCGCCACCGCACCGAGCCCCGCGACGCTCTGGTGACACAGCGAAAACCGCCGACCGGTCGTGACCGTGTCGGCGGTTCCGACATATCTCATCGCTCGCGCGGGCCTCGGGCCGGCCCGCGCTCAGCGCCTGGTGCGTACGCCTCGGGCCGGCGCGCGCATCAGTACGTTCCCAAGCCTCAGTGCTTGCGCGCGCCGGCGGCCTTGGCCTTGCGCGAAGCGAACATCGCCGTCCCGCCGGCGCCGAAGAACGCCAGGGCGACCAGGCTGACCTCGCCGACGTTGGCGCCGGTGTGCGCCAGAGTCGGGGTGCCGGGGGTGGTCGTGGTCGCCGGGGTGGTCGGCGTGGTGCTGGTGCTCGTCGGGGGCTTCGGCGCGGCCGGGGGCGTCGAGGAGGCCGGCGTCGAGGGGTGCGTGCTGGGGCTGGTGGTCGGCGGGGTGGTGGTGGTCTTGGGCGGGGTCACCGGGCTCGACGGGGTCGTGGTGGTGGTGACCGGCGGGGTCACGACGCAGCCGCCGGCGTCCGGGCCGTTCCAGGCGGTGATGAGCTCTTCCGTCGTCGGCGCGATGACCGAGGGCTTCGCGTCGCGGTTCGGCAGCGGGCCGTGGCCCGGGCCGGAGCCGCCGTCGTAGACGGTGGTACCGAAGTAGAGGTCGATCTGGCCGAAGCAGGTCTTGGAACCGGGCGTCCCGGGCAGCTTCACCGTGAGCGTCTGGCTCGGGCTGTTCGGAGCCTGCTTGCCCAGCGTCACGTGGCTGTAGCCGACGAAGTGCTGCGCCCCGCCCGAGGAGTCCCAGGTGGGCCCGGCGGTGTCGTACGACGCCAGCGAGACGTCGACGGTGCCGGTGCAGTCGTCGCCGACCGCCGGGTTCAGGCGCACCTGGTAGCCGTAGACCGGCTCCGGCGAGTTGCCCTTGAACCTGTCGGTCATGGCGTTGTGCCACCCGCCGACGACGCTCTTGCCGTCCGGGCCGACCTCGGCGTACTGGACGTCGTCGTCGCCGACGGCGCACACCGTGGCCGGCGTCGCGGACGCGGGCTTCTTGTCGTGGCTGTGGTGGTCGTGCGTGTTCGGTGTCGTGGGCTTCGGCGGCGTGTTGTCGCACGCGTTCGCGGCACCCGCCGCCCACGCCATCGACGCGGCGGCGCCGAGCGTGACGATCGCACCGCGGCCTATTCGGCTAGAGGTCATGGTGGCTCTTCTCTGTGCCGGCCCCGAGGCCTCAAGGCCGGATCACTGGGGGATGTGGGGGGATGTCAGGGTATTACTGCTCCTCGACAGCGCTGGAGCTTATCCCAGTCCGACCTGGGCTCGGAAGGCAGGCTCAGGGGTGACAAAAGACGTAGTTTCTGCGGGGTATCGGCATGTCTTCTGATGATCGAGGACGGCTTGCCCCGGTTCTCCGCCAGTGCTCCCCACCAGCGCGGACGCCGCAGTTCGCACCACTGCGTAGCTCGACTACGAATTCTGCGGTAGACGCGATTCCTCATACCTTGCTTGAGATTTACGCCGCATCATTCACGCCTTGGCATGAACCGCATGCCAAGCCCGCCCCGGAGCACCGACCGCCCAGGCCGTCAGGATCTCCGTCGCCGTCTCCTCGTCCGGCGCCGCCAGCAGCACGTCCCGGGCCCCGGCGAGCGCCGCGGCCGCCCCGGCCGCCCCCGGCACCGCGATCGAGCCGTGGCTGCAGCACGTGCAGTGGAACGTCAGGCTGTCCACCGGCTCCATCGCCAGCCCGCGCTCATCGAACGCGTCGGCGAGCGCCGCCATGTCCCGTGGCTCCGGCGCCGTCACCTGCGCGCGCCACGTCGCGGTCGGCGAGGCCTGCCACAGCGCCAGCTCGTCGAAGACCGGGAACGCGTGGTCCTCGACCCGGCGCTCGCCGGTCGGGGCGCCGTCGTGCACGACGATCTCGCCGAAGCGGCGCGCCCCGTACGGCACCGACAGCACGCGGGCGCGCGTGGGGCAGATGCGGCGGACCCACACCACCTCGGCGTCGCCGTCCGGGTCCAGGCGGACCAGGGCCGAGCCGAACCCGTCCGCGATCTCGCCCTCGCCGGGCGCGAGGTGCACCCCGTAGTTGGTCCACGCCTCGCGCGCCGTGCCCCAGTCGCCGACCATGGTGGCGGCGATCCCCAGGTTCCACCACGCCGGGTTCCCGGCCGGCTCGCCGGCCCGCAGCGCCGCCTGCCGGCCCAGCTCGTAGGCCTTGGGCCAGTTCCGCAGGAACTTGTTGGCCAGCGCGGCGTCGAACCAGAGCTCGGCGCTGATCGGGGTGTCCGGAAAGGCGGCGAGGAACTCCTCGTAGCAGGCCGCGACCACTGTCCAGTCCTGGACGTCGGTGGCGTCCTCGCCCCGTTGCAGCAACTCCATGGCTTCAGCGCCCGACAGCTGAACCCGGCTCATCTCTCTCCCCTGATTGTGATCGCAGAAGAGAACAGAGTAGCGAGCGGAAATAGGGGGCGATGAGAGTCCCCGCCTCCGAGGAACAGAGGCGGGGACTCTCCTTTTACGTGCTATACGTGCAGTGCAGGTAGTGCAGCCGCGCTAAGGGCTCTCAGCCGTATAAGCCGTCTCAGCCGTTCCTGGCCAGAACCTGCAGCTGGCTGTACGGACCGTTGAACACGTCCTGGTCACCGGGCTGCGAACCGGAGTCCGCGTACTGCCAGAACGTGTACCAGCCCCAGCCCGGAGGAAGCGTCCCGCCACCGGAGGCGACGTAGTTCGCGATCCACAGCGGGGTGTAGTTCGCGAAGTTGGTGTCGTCGCTGGTGCAGGTGTTCCACCAGTCGGTGGTGGAGTAGATGACCGGGTAGACGCCGGTGCGCGACGCGTACTCGTTCACGAAGTCCCAGATCCAGCTGGACATCTGGCTCCCGGACAGGCCGTAGCACTCCGAGCCGTAGGGGTTGTACTCGATGTCGAGCGCCCCGGGCAGGGTGAGGCCGTCGGAGGACCAGCCGCCGCCGTTGTTGACGAAGTAGTCCGCCTGGGTGGCGCCGCTGGAGTCGCTGGGGTTCGCGAAGTGGTACGCGCCCCGGATCAGGCCCTGGTCGTAGGGGCCGACGTACTGGTTGTAGAAGTCCTGGTTGGTGTAGTACGTGCCCTCGGTCGCCTTCGTGTAGGAGAAGTCGATGTTCGGCGCGATACCGGCCCAGTTCAGGTTGCCCTGGTAGGCACTGACGTCGATGCCCGGCAGCTGCGGGACGGAGGCCGCCGAGAACGGCTTCAGGGCGGGTCGTGCGACCGGCTCGTGGGCCGGGATCGTGGAACCCATGTAGTCGAGCTGGGGGTGGGTCGCCACCGTGGGGTGGACCGGCGTGGTGTGCCGGGTGGTGTCGACCTTGACCAGCTTGCCGGTGACCGTGCGCGCGTAGCCCGGGTGCGGGTTGGCGTGGACGGTCGGGGCGCCTGGGACGCTCGCGGGCTCGGCGCTCGTCGCCTTGACGCTCGTCGCCTTGGCGCTCGTCGAGGCCGCTCCGCTGGTGGCCGGCAGCAGCACGGTGCCGGCCGTGGCGACCGCGAGGGCCAGGACGGCCAGGCGGCGGGTCGTGCGGGTCCCGTGGGTTCCCCGGGTCCCGTGGGTGGACGTGGGCATCGTCAGCTCCGTCTTAGCCGAGGGCCAGGGCTTGCAGGCGGCTGTAGGCGCCGTTGAAGGTGTCCTGGTCGCCGGCCATGGAGCCGGAGTCCGCGTACTGCCAGAAGGTGTAGAAGCCCCAGCCGTTCGGCAGCGGGGTGGCGGTGCCGCCGTAGTTGGCGACCCACAGCGGGTCGTTGGCGGCGAAGCCGCCGTAGTTGCCGGTGCAGGTCTTCCACCAGTCGGTGGTGGTGTAGATGACGGCCCAGCGGCTGGTCTTGGCGTGGTACTCGTTGACGAACGAGGCGACCCAGCTGACCATCGAGCCCTGGCTCAGGCCGTAGCACTCGGCGCCGTAGGGGTTGTACTCGATGTCCAGCGCGCCCGGCAGGGTCTTGCCGTCGGCGGACCAGCCGCCGCCGTGCGCGACGAAGTAGTCGGCCTGGGAGGCGCCGCTGCCGCCGTTCGGGATCGCGAAGTGGTAGGCGCCGCGGATCAGGCCGGCGCTGTAGGCGCCGTTGTACTGCTGGGCGAAGTACGGGTTGGTGTAGTAGGTGCCCTCGGTGGCCTTCGAGTACGAGAACGAGGCGCCGGCGGCCTTGGTCGCCGACCAGTTCACGTTGCCCTGGTGCGAGGACACGTCGTCGCCGATGGGGTTGCCTGAGGCCTGGGCCAGGGACGGCACCAGCGCGGCGGTGCCGGCCAGGGCGCCGACCGCGAGCGCGGTGAGGACGCGGCGGCGGGTGCGCGGGGTGCTGTGCCGGGGGCCGGACGACGAGATCTTGACCATTGAGCTCTCCTGTGGGTGAGACCTGATGGTGGAACCACGACGTGGACAGGAGGCGCTGGGCCCGAACACGCCCCCGTCCTGCGCCGCCGCCGGCGAGACGCTGACAGTGTGCTGCTTCGGATCGGTGTCCGCCGCCGTCGGCATCAGCCAATGTAGCGGGAAAACAACAACAGTCAACGACTGTTTATGAGAATTCTGCGAACTGATTGTCCGCGCGGACGAACGCGGCGTGTCCGGCCGCCGCCGCGCCGGCCCCCACCACCTGCCGCGCGGCCAGCCAGGTCGCCCCGGCGGCGCCGTCGGCGGCCAGCGCGACCGGCGAGTCCGGCCAGCGCCGGCCGATCGCCGCGGCCACCGCGTCGAACACCGGCGAGCGGCTGACCAGGACCGAACCGCCCAGCACCACCGGCTCCCCGGGCGCCGGCCGGACCCCGGCCAGGCTGTCCACCAGCGCCTCGGCGGCCTGCGCGACGATGCGCACCGCCGCCGGGTCGCCGAGTTCGTACGCGGCCATCACCAGCGGGGCGAGCCGGGCCAGCGCCACCGTCGGCTGCGCCGTGACGGCCCGGACCAGCTCGGCCGCCCGGCGGCGGCCGTGCCGGGTGAAGCCTTCGCCGATGCTGGCCGCGAGGGGGAGCGGGGCGGTGGCGGGGGGACGAACGGGGGCTGACGGGTGCGCGGCGGGCGGGTTGGGTGGGGTGGTGGCTGCGGTGGTGGCTGGGGCTGCGGCGGCTGCGGCGGCGGCGGTGGTGGCTGGGGCTGCGGCTGCGGCTGCGGTGGCGGTGTTCGCGGTGGTCGCGCCGGCCGGGGCGGCGAGCTTGTTCGCGGCGGCGAGGGCCGCCGGGGCCGGAGCGCCGACGCTCAGGGATCCCGTTGCGCTGGCTCGTGAATCAGGGCTGGAGCTACGACTAGCGGTAGTACTGGTAGCCAGGTCAACGGCATCAACGGCGCCGCCCGGAGTGCCCGACGCGGGACCGTCGTGATCGTTCCGGTCGCCGTGCTCCCCATCGATCAAACGGGCCAGCACCGAGGTCGCGAGCTCGGCCATCGGCCGGCGTCCGTCGGCGGCGGCGAGGGCGGCGCGCGCGGCCTGGCGTCCGATCCAGAAGCCGGAACCCTCGTCGCCGAGCAGCCAGCCGTAGCCGTCGCGGAACTGGACGGGGAGGCGGTCCCGCATGCGGGCGGCGACGGCGCCGGTGCCGGAGACCAGCAGCGTGCCGTCGGGCGCGGCGGTGCCGGCGGCGAAGGCCACGGTCACGTCCGAGACCACCCGCACCGCGCAGGTCAGACCGGCGTCGGCCCAGGCCTGCGCCAGCACGTGCGGCGCCTTCGGATCGGCCAGCAGGGTACTGACACCGGCCAGCCCTACGACGCACGCCTCGACCCGCTCGCCCGGCACGTCGCCGAGCGCCGCCCGCAACGCCGCGACGATGTTCGCGATGGCGGCCCCCGCCCCCAGCACGGTCGGGTTCCCGCCCCCGGCCCGCCCGGTACCCAGCGTGCGGCCGTCGACGGTGGCGAGCACGGCCCGCGAATGCGAGCCCCCGACATCGAGCCCCACCACGCACCGGTCCGCCATGGATGCCGCCACCTCCCGATCGGACGCCGCCGGCCACCGGGTGTGCCGCTGTGGCGTTATGTGGGATCTTGCCAGAGTGGGCACCACAACTCAACGCCATCGCAGAGTCTTGACGAGCCTCCGGCAATCTGCCACGCTCCCGCTCCGGCCCGCTGGTCAGGCAGGTGGCGGGGAAGAGCGGCGCGGCAGGCGCGGGCGGCGGACGGGCAAAACCGGGCGTCTGGGTTGATGTGGATTCTTGGCACAGGACGGTCCGCACCGAGCAAATGGCGGCGCAACAGGGGGTGGAGACGGCCAGGTCAGGCGGCTCGGCGGCAGGCGGCGCAGGGCCTTGAGACGCCGGGGCCGGGCTTGGCGCCATATCGAGCGCGCTTTACCGCATCAGCACACGATGCCTGATTTTGGTCGGCCGATGGACTCACTCGGGCGCCGCCGAACGGTGATGTGTGCCAGACGGCCAGACGGCCAGACGGCCACACGGCCACACGGCGACACGGCCACACAGCCGGACGGCCACACCGCCACTGGATCCGGCCCGCGCCAGCCAATCCGGGCCGCGCCAGCCAATCCGGGCCGCGCCAGCCAATCCGGGCCGCGCCAGCCAATCCGGGCCGGGCCAGCCAATCCGGGCCGGGCAAGCCGAGCCGGGCCGGGCAAGCCGAGCCGAGCCGGGCCGGGCAAGCCGAGCCGCGCCAGCCGAGCCAATCCGGCCCGCGCCAGCCAATCCGGCCCGCGCCAGCCAATCCGGCCCGCGCCAGCCAATCCGGCCCGCGCCAGCCGAGCCGCCGGCTCCGGTCGAAGGTTGCCCGGCACCGGCCAATCCCGCGCGCTGGCTGATTCCTCAGCACCGGAAAACCTGGTCCGCACCGGAAAACTGGTCCGCGCGGGCAAATCTGGCCGGCGCCCGCCAATCCCCCCAGCCAGCAGCCCTACTCCACCGCTCCCGCCCCGGCCACCGCCCCAGCAGCCAGCCGCGCGTGCACCCCGGCGTCGATCCCCGGGTCCAGCACCCGCGCCGCGAGCCAGGCCGCGCCGACTGCGCCCGGGGCGGCGAACAGGGGTGTTCCGCCGTGGTGTTCGGCGAGGCGGCGTTGGACTTCGGCGCCGATCGGGCCGGGGGCGGTCAGGAGGGAGCCGGCCAGGACCAGGGGTTCGTCGGGGTCGTCGGTGGTTAGGGCGGTGGCGGTGGCCATCAGGTGGCTGACCGCGCGGTCGACGATGCGCTGCGCCACGCGGTCGCCGGCTGTGGCCGCCGCGGATACCAGCGGCGCCAGTGCTGCCAGGGCGATCGGGGGGCCGTCGTACACCGCGTCGCGGAGGGCGGCGATCTGTTCCTCGGTGGACTGCGGGGCTGCGTCGTCGCCGGTCACCGTGCCGAGGACGGCCGAGGCCAGGAGGGTTGGTTCGCCGCGGCCGTCGAGGGCTGCGAAGACCGCGCGGACCGCCTGCCTTCCGATCCAGAAGCCGGAGCCGTCGTCGCCGACCAGCCAGCCGTTGCCGTCGATGCGGGCGGTGACCTCCTCGCCCTCGACGCGGGCGGCTATCGAGCCGACGCCGGCTATCAGGACCGAGCCGCTGGGGCGGGGGGTGCCGGCGGCGAAGGCCGTCACCGCGTCGGCGACCACCAGGACCGGGCAGGTCAGGCCGGCGTCGACCCAGGTCTTGGCCAGTGCCTCGGCGCTGGAGCCGCGGGAGTAGCGCAGGATGCCGGCCGCGCCGACCACGACGCCGGCCACCGACGCCGGGGCCACCGTGCCCAGCGCCTGGCCGACCGCGTCGCTCAGGTGCGCCACGACGTTCGGGATGGGCAGCGCCGTCGGGTTCGCCAGCCCCGTGCGCCCGCGGCCGATGACCTCGCCCTCGACCGTCGCGACCACGGCCTCCACCAGCGTCGACCCGGCCTCCACGCCCAGCACGACCCCGGTCCGGGTGCGCTCCCGGCCCGCCGGGGCGGACGTTGCGGCCGGAGTCGGTGCCGAGGCGGCGGGCGAAGCGGACGGCATGAGTCCTCCTGGCATGGACGAAAGTCCCGGTGGTGGTCGGTGCCTGACACAGTCTGGCATGCCGGACCGGGCCTAGGAACGGTTCAGGCCAGGTCCGGGACCGGTTACGGAACCCCGGTGGCGTGGCACGCGGCATGCCGCCCGGAGGCGGGCAGCGGCTCCGGGTCGACCGTCAGACACCGCCCCGCCACCCCGAGCCGCTCCGCCTCGCCGGAGGCGACAAGCGGACACCGCGGATGAAAGCGGCAACCGGCGGGAATCGCCGCGGAATCCGGGGTCTCGCCGGTCAGGATCACCGGCTCCGCGCCGGACTCGGCCACGACCGACAGCAGCGCCCTCGTATAAGGATGCCGCGGCGCGGTGAGCACCTCCTCCACGGTCCCGGTCTCCACGATCCGCCCCAGATACATCACCGCGACCCGGTCGGCGATGTTCCACGCCAGCCCGAGATCGTGCGTGACGACCAGCGCCGACAGCCTGGCGCCCGCCCGCAGGTCGAGCAGCAGCTTCAGGATCTCGCCACGCACCGACGCGTCCAGCGAGGCCACCGGCTCGTCGGCGACGAGAACCTGCGGATCGAGCACGAGCGCCCCGGCGATCACGACTCGCTGGCGTTGTCCGCCGGACAGCTGATGGGGATGCAGGCCGAAGAAGCGTTCGGGAGGACGCAGGCCCGCGCGGGACAGGGCGTCGGCGACCTTGGCCTTCTCGTCGGGGAAGCCACCGAGGGCGGACTTGCCGTGGATGCGCAGGCCTTCGGCGACGGCCTCGTAGACGGTGCGGCGCGGGTTGAGGGCGCCGGTCGGGTCCTGGAGCACCAACTGCACGCCCCGCCGATAGGCCTTCAACGCGCGCGATCTATAGGACACCGGCACGCCGCTACGAAGAACCTGCCCGGCAGTAGGCACGACGAGACCGGTCAGTGCACGCGCCAGGGTCGACTTGCCGCAGCCGGATTCGCCGACCAGGGCCACGATCTCGCCGGGAGCGATGTCGAGATCGACGCCGTCGACGGCGCGAGCGCGGCCGCGACCATTGCGGGCCCGGTAGCTGACGGAGAGCTCGCGGACAGATAACACCGGCGCCGCAACTATCTCCGTACTCACAACGCCTCCCGCACAACGTCCATCCGCACGCACGCCGCCGTCCGCCCATCCCCAGCAGCCGCCAACGCCGGCTCGGCCACCCGGCACTCCTCAGCGGCGAACGCGCAGCGCGGCGCGAACGCACACCCCTCCGGCAGCCGCGCCGGATCCGGTGGATCGCCGGGCAGCCCGCGCGGCCCGCGCCGCGAAGCCGCGTCGCCGATGCGCGGGAACGCCCCGGCCAGCGCGCGGCCGTACGGATGCCGCGCATCGGCGAAGACCTCGCGGGCCGGGCCTTCCTCGGTGATGCGTCCCGCGTACATCACCGCCAGCCGGTCGCAGTGCTCGGCCAGCACCGCCAGATCGTGGCTGATCATCAGCAGGCTGATGCCGTGCTCGGCCACCAGCTCGCCGATCAGCCGCAGGATCTGCGCCTGGATCATCACGTCCAGCGCCGTGGTCGGCTCGTCGGCCACGATCAGCCGCGGCGCGCACGCCAGCGCCATCGCGATCATCACCCGCTGCCGCTGCCCGCCGGACAGCTCGTGCGGATATGCCGACGCACGCGCCGCCACCAGCCCCACCTGGTCCAGCAGCGTCGCCACCCGACGGTCGGCGGCGGCGCGGCCGACGCCGCGATCGTGCAGCAGGATCGGCTCGGCGATCTGGTCGCCGACGCGCCGCACCGGGTTCAGCGAGTGCATCGCGCCCTGGAACACGATCGAGGCCTCGGCCCAGCGCACGGCCCGCAGTCGGCCCCAGGTCATGGTCTGCACGTCCGCGCCGTCCAGCAGGATCCGCCCCGAGACGTCCGCCGACTTCGGCAGCAGCCGCAGGACCGCGCCGGCCAGCGTCGACTTGCCGCAACCGGACTCGCCGGCCAGCCCCAGGCGGCCGCCGACGGGGAGTGCGAGGTCCACGCCGCGCACCGCCGAGACCGGTCCGGCCGCCGTTTTGTAGGAGACGCGCAGGTCTTCCAACCTGAGGACGTCGTGGCCCGGCGCCGCATCGCCGAGGGCGCCGTGGCCCGATGCATCGCCGAGGGCACCGTTGCGAAGGGCACCATCGCCGAGCGTGTCGCCGGCATCATTCCGGGCTGCCTCGTTCACATCCTCGTTCACATCCGCTCCTGAAGCCGCGGGTTCAGCACCTGCTCCAGTGCCCGCCCGACCAGCGTGAAAGCCAGCGCCACCGCGACGATCGCGGCGCCCGGCGGCAGCAGGATCCACCAGTCCCCGGCGCTGACCGCCCCGACCGCCCGCGCCAGCTGCAACGTCGTGCCCCAGGAGACCTTCGTGGGATCGCTCAGCCCCAGGAACGCCAGCGTCGCCTCGGTCAGGATCGCCGCCGACACCGTCAGCGTGGCCTGGGCCAGCATCAGGGGCATGACGTTCGGCAGGATGTGCCGCCGCATCACGTGCCAGTGCCCGCCGCCGAGCGCCCTGGCCCGTTCGATGTACGGCCGCGACTCCACCGACAGCGTCTGGGCCCGCACCACGCGCGCCGTCGTCGGCCACGCCGTCACGCCGATCGCGATCACCACCGTGCTCACCCCCGGTGTCAGCACCGACGCCAGCGCCGTGGCCAGCACCAGCACCGGCAGCACCAGGAACCAGTCGGTGACCCGCATCAGCACCGTGTCCACCCAGCCGCCGAAATGCCCGGCCGCGACGCCGACCAGGGCCCCGATCCCGACCGCCAACAGCGTGGCCAGCAATCCCACGGTCAGCGAGATCCGCGCGCCCCAGATGGTCACGGCGACCATCGAGCGGCCGTAGGCGTCGGTGCCGAGCAGGAACCGCCCCGACGGGGCCTGCCGCGGCATCCCCGGCGCGAACACCGCCGAGAGGTCCTTGGAAGAAATGAACAAGGGAGCTGCCAGCGCGGCCAAGGCGGTCAGCGCCAGGAAGCCCAGCCCGGCCATGCCGGCGCGCCGGTGACGGAAGTCGGTGATCACGAGGTGCGCACTCTCGGGTCGAGGATCGGGATCAGCAGCTCGGCCAGCAGGTTCATCACGATCACCGCCGCCGCGAAGAAAATGAACAGCCCCTCCAGCAACGGCTGGTCCGGCACGGTCAGCGCCTCGTAGAACAGCGAGCCCAGGCCCGGCCAGGAGAAGATGGTCTCGGCCAGGATCGAGCCGGACACCGCGGTCCCCAGGTTCAGGAACACCAGCGTGACCGCCGGCAGCATCGCGTTCGGCACGGCGTGCTTGCGCCGCACGTCGTCCTCCCGCAGGCCCTTGGCGCGCGCCGTGGTGAGGTAGTCGGCGCCGATCTCCTCCAGCAGCGTGGCGCGCATGGTCAGCAGGTACTGCGCGTAGAGCACCGCGACGAGTGTCACGCAGGGCAGCACCAGGTGCCGGAAGTGGTCCCATACGACAGGGAACAAGCCGTGCACGTTCGGCGAGCTCATGCCCCCGGTCGGGAACAGGCCCGGGATCGGGCCGAAGCCGACGCCGAACACCACGATCAGGATCAGCGCGAGCCAGAACGTCGGCATCGACCACAGCACCAGCGCGACGGCGGTGTTCGCGCGGTCCGCGCGGCCGCCGTGCTTCCACGCCGAGCGCACGCCGATGCGCAGCCCCAGGAACGCCGCGATCAGCGTCGCGGTGCCGACCAGGTAGACCGTGGCCCACACGTGGCTGCCGATCAGGCTGCTGACCGACGTCTTGTACTGGTACGACGTGCCCAGGTCGCCCCGGGCGATCCGCGCGGTGTAGTCGCCGAACTGTGCGATCAGCGGCTTGTCGATCCCGAACTGGTGCCGCAGCGCCGCCAGCTGCGCGGCGTCGACCGCCCGGCCGCGGGTCAGGGCCCGGACCGGGTCGCCGGGCACCACCCGGAACAGGAAGAAGCCGGTGACCACGACGGCCAGCATGCTCACCAGCGCGCCGGCGACGCGGCCCGCGGCATACCGCACAGGGATGACGGGCCCGCGCCGCCGGACGCCGGCGGCCCCTGAGGGAGGGGGCACGGCCGCGGCGTCCCCCGACGGGGGAACTGCGGGGACGGTGATCGACACGATCGGCTACTCGCGTTCCTCGGCCGACGCGGTACGCCGCCGCCGCGTCAGCACCAGGCCGCCACCGCCCACGATCACCACGACCGCGATGACGATCCCCGCGATCAGGCCGGTGTTCGAGCTCGATGACGAGGACTTCGAGGAGGACGCCGAGGCGACCGCCGGCTTGGCCGACCAGAAGGACCAATAGCCGTCCTGGCCCCAGTAGACACCGTTGGGCTGCGGCTGCTTCTCCCAGGAGCCGATGACGTCGGAGCGGTAGGCCTCCAGCACGTCCGGGTAGTACAGGACGTTGATGTAGGCGTCGGTGTAGAGCGCCTGCTCCATCTGCTTCACGTCGCTCGCGCGGGTCGCCGGGTCGTACTCGGAGATCTGCTTGGCATACAGCGCGTCGTAGTTCTGGTCGCAGATGAAGTCGTCGCCGTTGAGGGGCCCGCCGGGCTTGGCGGGGCGGCCGTCGCACTTTTGCAGGGACAGCACGTAGTCCGGGTCCGGGTTCACCTGCCAGCTGTCGAAGGCCAGGTCGAAGGTGCCGGCGGTCTCGGTGTCGGAGAGCTTGCCCTGGTCCATCACCGAGGTGGTGGTGGCGATGCCGACGGCCGTGAGGTAGTCGCTGACGAAGGCTGCGTTCTGGGCGTCGTCCGGCCGGTTGGTCTCGCCCAGCAGGCGCAGGGTCAGCGGCTTGCCGTCGGGCATGGTGCGCATGCCGTTCGAGCCCTTCTTGAACCCGGCGGCGTCCAGCAGCTGGTTGGCCTTGTCCGGGTTGTAGGCGTACGCCGTGGAGGGATCGGGGGACCAGTGGTAGGCGGCGAAGGCCGGGGGTATGTAGCCGCCGCCGGTGACGCCGTGGCCGCCGAGGGTCTTGGCGACCAGCGTCTTGGTGTCGATGGCGGCCATCAGGGCCTGGCGGAACTGCTGGTTCCGCAGCGCCGGGCTGCCGTCACCGAAGGTCTGCCCGCTCGTCGTCGTGGCGCCGGGGTTGATCGCCAGCGCGTAGAACCGCTTGCTGGGGGCGTCGTTCGTGACGATGTCCGATTGGCCCTTCAGCGACTCGTACTGTGCCGGCGTCAGACCGCTGACGAAGTCGACCTCGCCCTTCTTCAGGGCCTCCACTTCGGCGTCGGCGTCCTTGTAGAACTTGAACACCAGGTGGTCGAAGCCCGGCTTGCCGCGCCAGTAGTTCGGGTTGGCGTCCAGCGTGAGGTACTGGTCCTTCTGGTATCCGGTGAGGATGAACGGCCCGTCGCCGACCACCGGGAACTGCGCGTCGTTGGCGAACTTGCCGATGTCGGCCACGTGCGCGGCCCAGACGTGTTCGGGCACGATCGGAACGTCCAGCGCCAGCATCGTGGACTGCGGCTGCTTCAGGGTGATGACCAGCTGGTTCCCGGTCGCCGTGACCTTGGCGAAGTTGGCGACGAAGGTGCCGTTCGCGGTGGCGGCGTCGGTGTTCGTCATCATCAGGTTGTAGGTCCACGCCGCGTCGTCGGCCGTGACCGGCTGGCCGTCGGACCACTTCATACCGTCGCGGATGGTGAAGGTCCAGGTCAGCTTGTCCGCCGAGGTGGTCCAGGAGCTGGCCAGGCCGCCGATGGCGTGGTCGTCGGCGGCGTCGTAGTTCGTGAGGAAGTCGTACATCAGACGGTGGATGTCGGTGGGCAGTGCCCGCTGCGCCAGGAACGGCGAGAGCGAGTCGACGCTGCCGGTGGTCGCGACGGTCAGGGTCTTGCCGCTGGGCGCCGCCACGGCGGTCGGCTCCGCCTGAGGATAGGAGCTCTGACCGGAGGTCCGACCGGAGTTAAGACTTGCGGTGTGACTGTAAGAACTGCGCGCCTGTGCCTGTGCCTGCGCCGGCCCGGACGCGGCGGCGGCCGGAGCGCTCAGCACCGCCATCCCGGCCAGGGCCGCCGCCAGGGCGAAAGCACGTCGTCGGGGGAGCGGGAGGGGCATGCGTCCTCACAAACGGTGTGGATGGTGCCGTGCGGTGTGACGACTCCGCGTGGGGTGTGCGCCGAGTGTGACAACTTCCTCAAGGAGTCGTCAAGACTCCACGTTTTGCTCGCTCAACAAGCCACATAATCCGCAGCTGATGCCGGAGGTCGCCGTACCAGCGGGCGTGAACCCCACTACTCTTGGGGCTGCGCGCGCCCGCGCGCGATCGCCCGGCCAGCTGTGGAGTCCCGACGGATGAAGGAAGAACTGCTCGACGCGGTCCTCCCCGAGGAGCGCCGTCTGCGCATCGCCGCGCAGCTGCGCCGCGACACCCGCGTGCGGGTCGAGGACCTGGCCGCACGGTACGGCGTCTCCGGCGAGACCATCCGCCGGGATCTGCAGGTCCTGGAGGAGCGCGGCATCCTGCGCCGCGTCTACGGCGGCGCCGTCGCGCAGGAGGCGCGCGGCTGGGAGCCCGGCGCCGACGAGCGCGCCATCGCCCGGCTGGATCCCAAGCGGGCCATCGCCGCGGCCGCCGCCGCGCTGGTCGAACCGGGGGAGACGCTGGTCTTCGACCTGGGCACCACGGTCGCCGAGACGGCGCGCGCGCTGCCGGCCACCTTCAGCGGCCGGGCGCTGTGCGTGGCGCTGCCGACCGCCGCTGAGCTGGCCGGCCGCGAGGGCGTGGAGGTGCACCTGGCTGGCGGGCAGGTGCGGCGCGGCGACCTGTCGTGCGTGGGTCCGGGCTCTGAGAAGTTCTTCGAGCGCTTCTTCGCCGACCGCGCGTTCATCGCGGCCTCCGGCGTGCACCTGAAGGCCGGCGTGACCGGCGACCGGCTGGAGGAGATCCCGGTCCGGCAGGCGATCCTGGCCCAGGCGCAGTCGGTGTACGTGCTGGCCGACGGCTCGAAGCTCGGCCGGGTCGCGGTCGGCCGGGTGTGCCCGCTGTCCGCGGTCACCGCGGTCGTCACCGACTCCGGCGCGGATCCGGAAGCGGTGCGTGCGCTGGAGCAGAGCGGGACCAGGGTGATCGTCGCGCCGACCGGCTCGGAGCTGGACTGACGCTCAAGGTTTTGAGATATGGGCGAAGATCCGTCAAGAATCATCATGGGTTCTTGTTGATTATGTGCACGGTTGGTGCCACCTTGTCCGGGGAGTCCCCCACACCCCCCACGACCCGGACGGTGATCGCGACCCATGATGAGACGCGAAAAGCGCAGACCCCGCGTGCGCGTGCTCGGCCTGCTGTTGTCCGCGGCGGCACTGCTGACCTGCGGGCTGAGCGGCGCCCCGGCCCAGGCCGGAACCTCGAGCGGCGGCGTCACGGCGGCGTTCGCCGCCGCCTCCCACACCTACGGCGTGCCGCAGCAGGTCCTGGAATCGGTCTGCTACCTCGAAGGCCGGCTGAGCTCGCACGGCGGCCGGCCGAGCGTCGAGGGCGGCTACGGCTGCATGAACCTCGTGAAGAACGACCGGGCTGACACGCTCGACCAGGCGGCGAAGCTGACCGGGCTGAGCGTCAGCACCCTGCAACACGACACCGCGGCGAACATCCGTGGCGGCGCGGCGGTGCTGCGTGCCGAGGCGTTGTCGCTGGCCCCGAAGCCGCCGACGTCGCTGGCCGGCTGGTACGCGCCGATCGCCGCCTACAGCCACGCCTCCTCGCGCTCGGTGGCCGGGATGTACGCCGACGCCGCGTACAACCTGATCGCCACCGGCTTCACCGGCACCGCCGACGACGGCTCCCGGATCGCCCTGGCGCCGCAGTCCGTGACCCCGGACAAGTCCACGCTGATCTCCGTGCCGCTGGCACCCGCGGCGCTCCCCACCGGCTGCACGCGGGACGGCAACGTCGACTACCCCTCGGCGATCGACTGCGTGGTGCCGTCCAGCTACGACTGCAACGTCGCCAGCGGTGCGTGCACGTACACCGGCTCGAACCGGCCGTCGAGCTACGCCATCTACGACGTGACCATCCACGACCTCGAAATGAGCGCGCTGGACGGCGTGAACGAGTTCGAGGACGCCAACAGCGGACTCAGCGTGCACTACGTCGTGGACACCGACGGCACCGTCTACCAGACGTTGCGCGAGCAGGACATCGCCTACCACGCCGGGAACTACTACTACAACGAGCACGCGGTCGGCATCGAGCACGCGGGCGTCGACGCCTCCGGCTACCAGTGGTACAACGCCACCGAGTACCTGGCCTCGGCCAAGCTGGTCGCCTACCTGGCGACCAAGTACGACATCCCGCTGGACCACGCGCACATCACCGCGCACGGCACCACCCCCGCGCCGACCGTCAGCACCTCGCCGAACCACGTCGACCCGGGCCAGTACTGGCTGTGGGACTACTACTTCGGGCTGATCCACGCGCAGGGCGTGCCCTACCCGACGGGGAACACCCCGGCCGCCGGGCTGTTCCGGGTCAACGCGGCCAGCGACCAGGCACCGCTGGGTTCGAACGGCGCTGAGACCGCCGCCAACAACAGCTTCTTCACCCTCTACACCGGTCCCAGTACCGCCGATCCGGTCATCCCCGGCGCGCCGGGCGCGGACTCCACGGACGAGACCACCAACGTCGAGACCCAGATGCCGTACTACTACCTGGCCTCCCAGCCGGACCAGGCCGGGAGCGGGATGACGATGTACGAGATCTGGTACGGCGAGAACGACCGGCTGTCCAACTCCACGCCGAGCTACTACGCCGACGCGAAGAAGGCGTGGCTGGCGGTGCCGGCCGGGTCGGCGGTGCCGGTGCACTCCTACGTGGTCAGTCTGAAGCCGACCACGACGAACGGGACGATCAAGATTTACGGCCGGCCGACGACGAGCTCTTCGTACGTCATCGGCACCGCGCCGTCCGGTTCGCTGTGGGCCGCGCCGAAGTCGGTGTTCGAGGACGGTACGCAGAACGTGTGGTTCGGGATCGACTACAACCACTGCGAGGCGTGGGTGCCGAGCTCGGAGGTGACGGTCGTCGACTGGTACTGAGCTACTGAACTGAGGTACCGGCACCTGAGCTACCGGCACCTGAGCTACCGGGACCTGAGCTACCGGGACCTGAGCTGCGGCGCGGCCGCCGCTCAGGTCTCAGCCGCGCCGGGTCAGGACGATCGTGGACAGCAGATACGTGGCCCCCAACACCCCGCACAGCCCGGCCCACGTCGTCGACTCGTGGCCGCGGATGAGCGAGACGAGGTAGCCGCCGACCAGCACCAGGGTCAGCACGTGCAGGGTCAGCGCCGACGCGCGCAGCTCGATGGACCGGCGGCGCTCGTCGCCGGTCTCGCCGCGCAGCAGCGCCACCGCCTCGGAGCGCCGGGAGCCGAAGACCAGGACCGCCGCGTAGGCGACCATGACGACCAGGCCGGATATGGCCATCCCCACGTCATGGTGGCCCAGGTAGATCGCCAGGAACACGCCGCCCATCACGGCCGCCGTCACCGGGACGGTCCACGGTCCGCGTGCTACGCCGCCCCGGCCTTTCCGCTCGTTCTCCTCCGGCTCGCCCCCGCCGGTTCCCGTGTCAGCATCCGTCGACATGGAACATCCCCTCCACCGTTGTGCCGAAATACCGCGCGATGCGGATGGCCAGCGGGAGCGACGGGTCGTAGCGGGACTGCTCGATCGCGTTGACCGTCTGCCGCGACACCCCGAGGGCCTGCCCCAGATCCTGCTGCGACAGGCCCTTCGCCTGTCGCAGGGCCCGCATGTCGTTGCGCATGCTATGGAAAGTACGCTTTACACTTCGGCGGTGTCAAACAAGCTTTACATCCGGCTCGCGATCATCTACGTGCGCGGTAGTAGTGCACTCACGTAGTGACGCGTCCTTTACGCTTCGCTTTTGCCGGACTACGGTGACAGCCGTGTCAGGACGTGGATTCCGCCCGGCCGACCCCGCTACTACGGCCCACCGTGCATACCGGCTGCTGGCGGCCGGACGGCCGGCGGCGGCGGAGCCGGTCGCGGCCGATCCGGCGGGCACCGATCCCGTGGCGGCCGTCGCCTCGGGGCTCGACGTCTCCGAGGACCAGGCGCGCGCCGGCCTGGAATGGCTGGGCGAACGGCGGCTGCTGGCCGCCGACGACGGCGTCGTCGCGCTGCCGGAGCAGGCGGTGCTGGACGTGCTGGCCCAGGCCAGCGGCGGCTTCGGGCGGATGGCCGAGGAGGTGGAGCGCTGGCGGACCGCCGTCTCCGACCTGGCGGACCTGGTCTCCGGCGCGCCGGCCGGCTTCGAGTCCGAGCGCGTGGACGTCCTGCGCTTCACCGACCGCACGGAACTGCGCCGCTGGCTCGACGACCGCGCCCTGCTCAACCGCCGCGACGCGGTGGCGATGCACCCCGCCCTCGCCCCGAACGACGTGCTCCGCGAGAGCCTGAAGGTGGACCTGGAACTGCTGCGGCGCGGCGTCGGCTTCCGCATGCTGGTGTCCCGCACCGCGGCCCGCCGCCCCGGAGCCGCCGCGTACCTCAGCGCCCTGGAACGCGACGGCGGCCAGGTCCGCGTCGCCGACGCGATCCCGCTGCGGATGCTGGTGCTCGACGGCTCGGTGGTGGTCACCCCGGGATCGGACGCGGAGCCGCCGTGCGACGTGGTGATCCGCAGCGACGTGGTGGGCCGCTGCCTCCTGGCGGCCTTCGACCACCTGTGGGTCGCCGCCGAGAAGTACGCGACCTTCGTTGGCGCCGGCGGCGACCGCGCCGAGGAGCTGACCGCGGTGCACGTCAGGCTGCTGCGGGCACTGGCCACCGGCGCGAAGGACGAGGCGATAGCGCGGCAGCTGGGGTGCTCGGAGCGGACGCTGCGGCGGCTGGTCGCGCAGACGCTGGAGGCGCTGGGGGTGCGGAGCCGGTTCGCGGCGGGGGCCAAGGCGGCGCAGCTGGGGCTGCTGGATTAGGAACCCGCGCGCCGACCCGCGCCGACCTGCACCGCACCGACCCACACCGACTCACACCGACCCGACCCACACCGACCTGCGCCGACCCGACCCACACCGACCTGCGCCGACCCCCGCCGCACCGACCTGCGCCGACCCCGACCCGCACTGACCCGCGCCATTCTGTTGCGTCGCGCCCTGCTGTTCCTGCGCCATGCCGCGCGGTCGTCCTCAGCTCCAGGGGTCGAGGGCGTGCTTACCGCTGGTCTGCCCTGCTTCGAGCTGCCGCAGCACGTCCGGCCCCTGTGCCAGGGGATGGATCCGCGGCGTGCCGGGAGGGTAGACGCCCTGGTCGATGAGTGCTTCGAGCTCCACGAGCAGGTCGGCGAAGGCGGCCGGGGCCGCGGCTGCCCAGTTGCTGATGTGCAGGCCCCTGACCTGGGCGTAGTGGGTGAAGATGAGGTCGCGGGTGGAGAGCTCGGCGTGCCCGGACGCGGCGCCGAAGACGATGACGCGTCCGGTGAACGGCTTGGCGACCGCCAGGCTGGTCCCGAAGGTGGCCTCGCCCACCGATTCCAGGACCACGTCGATGCCGCCGGTCAGCCGCAGGATCTCCGCGGCGAGGTCAGGGCGCCGGCTGTCCAGGACCTCCTCGGCTCCCAGGGCCTTGACGATCGCGTGCTTGGCCGGGGAAGCCGTGGCGATGACGCGGGCCCCGTAGTGGCGGGCGAGGCGGACCGCGGCCTGGCCCACGCCGCCGGCCGCCGCGTACACCAGCACCGTCTGGCCCGGCTCGATCTCGCCCAGCGGCTTCAGCGCCGCCAGCGCGGTGGCCCAGTTCAACACCAGGCCCAGGGACTCCGCGTCGCTCCAGCCGGCGGGCACGGGGAGCACGTCGGCGGATTGCATGGTCATGTACTGCGCGAACGCGCCCGCACCGACCCCCACGACGTGGGTGCCGATCCGAAGCGGGCTCTCGACGTCCGGTGCGGCGGCCACGATCTCGCCGGCGGCTTCGAACCCCGCCGGGTAGGGCGCCCGCGGTCCACCCTCGTACGCGCCACGGCTCTGCGTGACGTCGGCGAAGTTGACCCCGGCGGCACCCACACGGATCAGGTACTCGCCGGGCCCCGGGACCGGACGGGGCCGGTCGGTCGCAAGGACCAGATCCGTCGGACCCTCGTGCGAGTGCTGGACCAAGGCCGTCATCAGCTGCTCATCAGTGCTCATGCGCCGACGGTAGGAGGCTGACGCTTGTGTCAAGGTCAAACGGCGTCTCACGAACCGGTCGGACGGGCCCTGCGCAGGAAGGCGTCAAGGGCCTCCTGCTGGCCACTGAGGATGGCGATGCGCGCGGCGAGGCGGTCGCGGTGGTTCTGCACCTCGGCCAGGAACTCCGGGCACACCTCGTCGGATCCGACGGATCCGTCGGAGAGATGGGGCAGAAGCTCCCGGATCAGCCGCACCGGCAGCCCGGACTCCAGCAGCCCGCGGATGACCAGCACCCGGTCGATGGTCGACGGGCAGTAGTCCCGGAACCCGTTGGCGCACCGGCCGGAGACGATCAGGCCCTCGGCCTCGTAGTACCGCAGCGCGCGGGCGCTGACCCCGGTGACGTCGGCGGCTTCGCTGATCTGCATGTCCGGTGACAACGTTCGGGCCCGCCGCCGTCTTCCGGTACGCGACCAGACCGGCGCGCCGTCGTCTCACCATCGACCCCCACCATCAACGCCCACCATCAACCCCGACCATCAACCCTCAACATCGGCCGCACTGAAGCGCTCCACCACCGAAACCCCGCCCCACCAGCGCCTTTGCCATGCCTTTGCGCGTCTCACCCCCTGCCGGGGTTAGGCCGCGACCGGCCATGGCCGCCATCGGCCCGCCGCGACGCGTTCCCAACCGGCCGTTCGGTTCCGAGACTGACGAATCAGTCCCCGTCCATTAATCGGAACTGGAGATCCCCACCATGTACAGCCCCACCTTCCTCGCCGCCCGTCGCGGCCGCCTCGCCGCCGCGGCGCTGGCCTGCGCGGCGCTCACCGCCGGCGCCGGTGTCACCGGCGCCCCGTCCGCGGCCGCCCACAGCCGCATACCGGTGTCCTTCGGGCACCACCGCCACGTGAAGAGCTTCCAGGACAGCAACTGGGGCGGCTACGTCGCCACCGGAAACTTCACCAGCATCTCCGGCTCCTGGACCGAGCCGCAGGTCACCTGCAACACCAGCAACGATCTCTACGCGCCGTGGGTCGGCATCGACGGCTACGGCTCGGAGAGCGTCGAGCAGACCGGTGTGCAGACCGACTGCTCCTCCGGCAGCCCGGTCTACTCGGCCTGGTACGAGATGTACCCGGCGCAGCCCGTGTACTGGAACGACCCGGTCTCCGCCGGCGACTCCTTCACCGGCAGCGTGGTCGACAACGGCGGCGGCAACTACACCATCACCCTGACCGACAACACCGCCGGCTGGACCGAGAACACCCAGCAGCAGTACAACGGCCAGGACGCCAGCGCCGAGGCCGTCATCGAGTCGCCGACCTCCAGCTACCCGTCGTTCTCCGAGCAGGACTTCAGCAACGTGACCGTCGACGGCCAGGTCTTCGACGCCTCGAACCCGCAGGCCCTGACCAGCGGCGGCTACGGCCCCACGGCGCTGAGCAACGGCTCGTTCGCGATGGTGCCCGGTGCCGGCTTCGGCGCCCACAAGAAGTAGGATGCGCTGATGTAAGACGCTATCGGCGTCTGTGGCTGGAACGGTTGGAATGGGCCGTAGCCAGTGACGGAAGCCGGTAACGGCACGAAAGAAAGACGGACCGACCGGTCGTCGACAGCCACCGGTTCGCCATCCGGCGCCCGCCACGAGGCCTCGTGGCGGGCGCTTTCGTGTCCTGACACCCCGGTCGCCTGCTCATGGCGCGGCACCGGTCTGTAGCACTGGTCTACAACGCCGGTCTACAGCACTGGTCTGCAACGCCGTTCTACAGCGCCGTTTCTACAACGCGATCCCGGCCACCATCGTCCGGGCCAGCGCCCCGCACGTCGCGGCGTCGGCCTCCCCGGCCTGTCCGGTGATCAGCCCGAACAGTGCCCCGCCGAACAGCGCGACCAGCGTCGCCACGTCCTCCCGGGACGTCGGCAGCCCCAGCATCTGGTGCTGCTCGTACGAGTACTGGACCGCCGCTTCCCTTATGGCGTCGAACGTCTCCCGCAGCGCCGGCCGCCGCGTCGCCTCCAGCGTGAGCTCGTACACCGCCAGGTACCGCTCCCGGTGCAGCTTCACCGACATCTCCAGCGACATCGCCAGCAGCCCGATCAGCCCCTCCCGGTCCACCGGTCCGGCGACCAGGCCGTGCGCGGCGGCCATGTCCTCCTCGTGCAGCTCCAGCACCCGCTCGGCCGCGGCCCCCAGCAGCGCGTCGCGGCTCCCGAAGTAGTTGGCGGCGGTGCCGGCGGGCAGGTCGGCGGCGGCGTCGACCGCGCGGTGGCTGAAGCCGTGCATCCCGGAGGCGGCGAGCACGCGCAGCGCGCCGTCGGTCAGGGCGCGGCGGCGGGCCAGGTTCGGAGGAGGGGCCATCACCCCTGGATGTTACCGGAATCGTGATAGTACTATCGAGGTGGTACTATCGCCGTGGTGGTATCGAAACCGGGGAGGACATCATGCGGATAGCAGTCATCGGCGCCGGAATCGGGGGCCTGGCCGCGACCCGGGCCCTGATCGCGGACGGCCACGAAGTCGCCTGCTACGAACATGCCGAAGCGCTGCGCACGACCGGCTCGGCGATCACGATCTGGAGCAACGGCACCGCCGTCCTGCACGCGCTCGGCGTCTCCTACGCGGACATGGGCGCCCCGATCGACGTCCTGGGCACCCTGCGCGGCACCGACGGCCGCACCCTGATGGACATCGACGTCTCCCGCGCGGCCGTCCGGTACGGGTTCCCGCACCGCTCGACCCCGCGCCGCGAACTCATTCGGCGCCTGGCCGACGGCCTCCCGCCCGGCACGCTGCACTTCGGCCGCCGCGCGGTCGGGGTGGAACAGGCCCCTGACAGCGCCGAGGTGAGGTTCGCCGACGGCTCCGCGACCACCGCCGACCTGGTGATCGGCGCCGACGGCCAGCGCTCCGTGATCCGCCTCGCCGTGCACGGCACCGACCCCACGCGCTCGGCCGGCTGGGCCACCTGGCAGGGCCTGACCCCGGTCGACACCGAGACCACGCACTCCCGGCGCGGCCTGATGGTCATCGGCAAGGAGGGCATGTGCGGCCTGCTGCCGGCCGGGAACGGCCTGCTCCAGTGGTGGTTCGACCGCCGCTGGGACGCCGACGCCCCGCAGCCGCCCTCGGTCGCCGCGATGCTGAAGGAGCGCTACGGCCACTGGGCGGCCCGGCCGGTCGTCGAAACCCTGGCCGCCGCCGACGACTCGCACATCGAGTTCTTCGCCCACCGCCGCCAAAAGGTGACGCGCGGCTGGAGCCGCGGCCGCGTGGTCCTGCTCGGCGACGCCGCGCACACCATGCCGCCGACCGTCGCCCAGGGCGCCAACCAGGCCCTGGAGGACGCCTATGCGCTGGCCCGCGGCCTGCGCCGGACCGGCGATCTGCAAGCCGGGCTGCTCGACTACGAGCGTTCAAGGCTCAAGGGTGCGCGGATGACGCAGCGGATCGCCGGATCGGAAATGACGGACAAGTACACGCCGCTGGCGACGCGGCTCACGCCGGACGCCCTGGTCACCGGCTTCCACACGTGGTGGATCCGGGCGGTCAGCTCGATCCTGAACGAATAGGGCCCGAGGACCGGCCGGGCGGTGGCCGCGAGGGAGGCTGCGATCTGGGTCGGGACGCCGCGAGCACCCCGGCTGTTCCGGGTGGATGGGGAACAGGGCAGGATGCCCTGGTGGCAGAACCGGCGTCCGTGGCGTTGCCGGGCGGGCCGGGTGCGCCGAACGCGCGCGGCGGACCGGACACATCCAGTTCGACAGCAAGTGCAACAGCGACGGCGACTGGACTCGTCTTATCGTCTGTGCCCCTCCCGCAGAGCTCGCCGACTCCACCGGCCTGGCCCACCGAAAGCGTGCGGCTGCGGGCGGCGGCGCCCGACGCGGTCCCGGGCCCGGCCACCGTCCTGCGCCTGCTCGGCTCGGCCCGCCCGGCCGACGTCCCGCACGTCCTCGGCGCGCTCACGCCCGAGGAACTCGCCGAGGCCGTCGCGATCGCCGACCTGCCACTGGCCCCGGCGGTGGTGGCCCACGTCTCCCGCTGCGGCCCCGCGCAGGCGCGCCGCGTGCTCGCCCGACGCCTGGTCCAGCAGCCCGAACACGTGCCGCCGCGTCCGCTCACCCTGGAGGCCTATCTCCGGGCCCTGACCGAGGCCGCGGCCACCGACTACCGCGACGGCGCCGTGACCCGCCTGCGCGCCCTCGCACTCGCGGCGATGTCCGCCGGCGCGCTCACCGCCGAGCAGATCCTCGACCACACCCGGCCGGCGGCGCTGACCCTGGCGCTCGCCGTCTGCACCCCGGCCGACCACTTGCGTCCCTGGGTCCGCCGCGCGACCGGCGACATCAGGGTCCTGCTCGCGCGCCGGCTGTCCGAGGAGCTGGGCGAGGACGACCGGCGCTGGGCCGCCGCGATCACCCTGAGCGGCAGCTTCGCCGGCACCGTCGCCGAACTCCTGCGCTCCGACCAGGCCCCCGCCGGCTACCGCCGCTTCTTCGACGCGGACCACTCCGACCACGCGCCGCAGAACGTCCTGCTCGCCCTGGCCCCGCGCGGCGTCGCAGGGCGCTACCTCGCCGGGCTTGCCGGGCTTGCCGGGCTTGCCGGGCTTGCCGGGATCACCGGGATCACAGGGATCGCCGGACTGAGCGGAACCGCCGGTCTTGCCGGGGACCACCAGTGGGAGTGGATGCTCGCCAGCGGCCCGCTGAGCCGGCCGCTGGTCGATCACGTGCTCGCGCACGGCACCGCCGGCCGGCGCCGCCGGCTGCTGCGGAACGAGCTGTGCCCGGATTTCGTCCTGGAGCAGGCATCGGCCGGCTACACCCGCGACATCCTGCTGCGCAGGCTCCTGCCGCCGCACGTCCGCAGCCGCGCCTTCCACTTCTTCGACCGCGAGCCGCGCGAGGCCCGGCTGTGGGCCCGCAGCATGGCCGAACGCGGCCGGGACGAGCTCGTCGACCTCGCCTGGTCCCTGCTCGACGCCCCGGAGCTGCTGCGCCAGGTCGTCGTCGCGGCCCTGGGGCGGGCCGACCAGCCCACGCTGACCTGCCTGTACGGCGCGCTGGCCGAGGCCGCCGGGCCGGAGCCGGTCTGGGCCCTGGACCTGGAGCGCGCCGGGAGCCTGGACGCCGTGCTGCCGCCGGTCCGCGCCTCCATGGCGCTGTGCAGTGCCGAACCGCTTGTCGAGGCGGCCCGGCAGACGCCGCGCCGGCACTGGATCGACGTCCTGGACCCCGAGCAGTTCGGCTGCCAGGGGCTGCGCGCCGAGGCCGAACTCGACCGCACCGGCCACTTCCCGCTCGAAGGGCTGGTCGCCGCACACCTCGACGGTCGTGCTGACTTCTGGGCCGAGCTGGCGCGCCGGCTCGCCGCCGGAGCCGCGCCGGTGGAAGCCGCGATCGCCGGCGTGGCCGCGCTGACTGCGGTGTCGGCCTCCAGCACCTGACAACAGGCCCGCCGGGGTGACGCGCCGCCGTCGCTCCACCTGATGGACACGCCCTGTCCAGGTAAGCCTCGCGGACTACAATCGTCACCGATTGGTCAAGTAAGAGCAGCCGCTCACCCGGAGGAACCCTCATGGCCTCGACCGCCGTTATTTCCGCGCACGCCGGAAACGCCCGGATCGCCGCACTACGCGAAGCACTCCGGACCAGGGTGGTGGTGGCCGACGGGGCCATGGGCACCATGCTGCAGGCGCAGAACCCGACGCTGGACGACTTCCAGGGCCACGAGGGCTGCAACGAGATCCTGAACATCTCCCGGCCCGACATCGTGCGGGCCGTCCACGAGGAGTACTTCCGCGCCGGCGTGGACTGCGTGGAGACCAACACCTTCGGCGCCAACCACACCAACCTCGGCGACTACGACATCTCCGACCGCATCTTCGAGCTCTCCGAGGCCGGCGCGCGGCTGGCCCGCGAGGTCGCCGACGGTTTCGCCACCGCCGACAAGCCGCGCTGGGTCATCGGCTCGGTCGGACCCGGCACCAAGCTGCCGTCCCTGGGCCAGATCGACTACCCCACGCTGCGCGACGCCTACCAGGCCGAGGCCGCCGGGCTGATCGCCGGCGGCGCCGACGCGCTGCTGATCGAGACCAGCCAGGACCTGCTGCAGATCAAGGCCGCGGTGCTGGGCGCCAAGGCGGCGGCGCGCGCCGCCGGGATCGACGTCCCGGTGTGGGCCTCGGCGGCGTTCGAGACCACCGGCACGATGCTGCTGGGCACCGAGGTCGGCGCGGCGCTGACCGCGCTGGAGTCCCTCGGCATCGAGCGCATCGGGCTGAACTGCTCCACCGGCCCGGCCGAGATGAGCGAGCACCTGCGCTACCTGGCCAAGCACTCCACGATCGGCCTGTCCTGTATGCCGAACGCCGGGCTGCCGGTGCTCACCTCGGACGGCGCGCACTACCCGCTGAGCCCCGAAGAGCTCGTGGACTGGCACGAGCGGTTCGTCGACCAGTTCGGGATCGCGCTGATCGGCGGGTGCTGCGGTACCACGCCGGAGCACCTGCGGCAGCTGGTGGACAGCCTCGGCGGCCGCGAGGTGCCGCAGCGCGCGCCGCAGCGGGAGCCGGGGGCGTCCTCGCTGTACCAGCACGTGCCGTTCCGGCAGGACATCAGCTATCTGGCGATCGGCGAGCGCGCCAACACCAACGGGTCCAAGGCGTTCCGCGAGGCGCTGCTGGCGGAGAACTGGGACGCGTGCGTGGAGATCGCGCGCAACCAGATCCGCGACGGCGCGCACATGCTCGACCTGTGCGTCGACTACGTGGGCCGGGACGGCGTCGAGGACATGAAGCAGGTGGCCCGCCGGTTCGCGACCGCCTCGACGCTGCCGATCGTGCTGGACTCCACCGAGCCGCAGGTGTTGCAGGCCGGGCTGGAGACGCTGGGCGGCCGGGCCGTCATCAACTCGGTCAACTACGAGGACGGCGACGCCCCGACCTCGCGGTTCGCGCGGATCATGGAGCTGGTGTCGGCGCACGGGGCCGGCGTCATCGCCCTGACCATCGACGAGCAGGGGCAGGCGCGCACCGCCGAGCACAAGGTGGCGATCGCCGAGCGGCTGATCGAGGACATCACGGGGAACTGGGGCGTGCCGGAGGACTCGATCCTGGTGGACTGTCTGACGTTCACGATCTGCACCGGGCAGGAGGAGTCGCGGCGCGACGGCCTGGAGACGATCGAGGGCATTCGGGAGCTGAAGCGGCGGCACCCGGACGTGCAGACCACGCTGGGGTTGTCGAACATCTCCTTCGGTCTGAACCCGGCCGCGCGCCAGGTGCTGAACTCGGTGTTCCTGCACGAGTGCGTGGAGGCCGGCCTGGACTCGGCGATCGTGCACGCCTCGAAGATCCTGCCGATCGCCCGCATCCCGGAGGAGCAGCGCAAGGTCGCGCTGGACCTGGTCTACGACCGGCGCGCCGAGGGTTACGACCCGCTGACCCGGCTGCTGGAGCTGTTCGACGGCGTGGACGCGGCGTCGCTGAAGGCCTCGCGCGCCGACGAACTGGCGGCGCTGCCGCTGCAGGAGCGGCTCAAGCGCCGCATCATCGACGGCGAGCGCAAGGGTCTGGAGGCCGACCTGGACGAGGCGCTGACCGAGCGGCCGGCGCTGGAGATCGTCAACGAGGTGCTGCTGGACGGCATGAAGACGGTCGGCGAGCTGTTCGGCTCCGGGGAGATGCAGCTGCCGTTCGTGCTGCAGAGCGCCGAGACGATGAAGACGGCGGTGGCGCACCTGGAGCCGCACATGGAGAAGTCGGACTCCACCGGCAAGGGCACGATCGTGCTGGCCACGGTGAAGGGCGACGTCCACGACATCGGCAAGAACCTGGTCGACATCATCTTGTCGAACAACGGCTACAACGTGGTCAACCTCGGCATCAAGCAGCCGCTGCAGACGATCCTGGACGCCGCCGAGGAGCACGCCGCCGACGCCATCGGGATGTCCGGCCTGCTGGTGAAGTCCACGGTGGTGATGAAGGAGAACCTGGAGGAGATGAACACCCGCGGCGTGGCGGGGCGCTGGCCGGTGCTCCTCGGCGGCGCGGCGCTGACCCGGGCCTACGTCGAGCAGGACCTCGCCGCGCTGTACGACGGCGAGGTGCGCTACGCCCGCGACGCGTTCGAGGGCCTGAACCTGATGGACGCGGTCGCGGCGGTGAAGGCCGGCGTCCCGGGCGCAGCACTGCCGGCCCTGCGCCCGCGCCGGGTGAAGGCCTCCGGGCCGCTGCGCGAGATCCCGGACGAGCCGATCCCCGCGCGCTCGGACGTGGCACTGGACAACCCGATCCCGACGCCGCCGTTCTGGGGCGACCGCCTGGTCCGCGGCATCCGCCTGGCGGAGTACGCGCCCTACATCGACGAGCGCGCACTGTTCCTCGGCCAGTGGGGCCTCAAGCCGGGGCGCGGCTCAGGCGGGCGGTCGTACGAGGAACTGGTCGAGACCGAGGGCCGCCCGCGGCTGCGGATGTGGCTGGAGCGCCTGCAGACGGAGAACCTGCTGGACGCGGCGGTCGTGTACGGCTACTTCCCGGCGGTGAGCAAGGGCGACAGCCTGCTGATCCTCGACGAGAGCGGCGAGCAGCGCACGAGCTTCACGTTCCCCAGGCAGCGCCGCGACCGGCACCTGTGCCTGTCCGACTTCTGGCGCCCGCAGGACAGCGGCGAGGTGGACGTGGCCCCGTTCCAGCTGGTGACGGTCGGTGGCCGCATCGCGGAGGCGACCGCGGAGCTGTTCGCGGCGAACTCCTACCGCGAGTACATGGAGCTGCACGGCCTGTCGGTCCAGCTGGCCGAGGCGCTGGCCGAGTACTGGCACGCGCGGGTGCGCGACGAGCTGGGCTACGCCGCGGAGGACCCGGACTCGACGGAGGGGTTGTTCAAGGTGGAGTACCGCGGGTGCAGGTACTCGTTCGGGTATCCGGCGTGCCCGGACCTGGAGGACCGGACGAAGATCGTGGAGCTGCTGAAGCCGGAGCGGATCAACGTGCTGCTGTCGGAGGAGTACCAGTTGCATCCGGAGCAGTCGACGGATGCGATTGTCGCGCATCATCCGGAGGCTTCTTACTTCAACGCTGGGTGAGGTGCTGCGGTCTGGCGCGGAGCTCGGCGCGCCGGCGCGGGCGGTCAGTCGTCGTCCGCGCTGTCGCTGTAGTCGTACTCGTCGACGTCGAGCACTGCGCCGGTGGCCTGCAAGAACTCCAGGACGGTGCGGTCCAAGTGCCACCCCAGCAGGTCGTGGCCGTCGATCATCTCGGGCGGCGTGCTGGCGAGGCGGTCCTGTCCTTCGTCGTGGTTGAACTTGCGCACGATTTCCAGGACGGCGCTGGTGTCTTTACCGCCTTGAGCGTCGAGCTGCCGCGTCAACGCGGCGATCGTGCCGACGTGAGGTGCGAGCCGTTCCATGATGCGCTCGACTTGCTGGTCCACACTCATGGCGGGATCGCGGCAGACGATCCTCCACCCGTGGAAGGCCGGACGGGGCCGCGGTTCGCCCCGGCGACTTCCCCGCACGTCGATCTCGTCCGGATCGATGCCCAAGGCAGCCGTCATGGCGGCGGCCGGGGTGGCACGGCTGAACAGCCCGAAATAGGCGTACTGACTGATGAGCATGCCCGAAGGATAGAAGTCGCAGCGGTCTGCGGCTCGGCAATATCGCGGTGGCCGATGTGACCGCCGCGCCGGTCACCCCTCCGTAGCCAGTGCCTCAGCCTCCGCGGCCCGAGGCCCGGTCACCCCGTGCACGGCGTCCGGCGCGTTCCGGCCCAGCAGGCCGCCGCCGAGGGCGACCATGCCGGCCAGTACCGCGACCGCGCAGAAGGCCACGCGCAGCGAGGTCAGGTCGGCGATGCCGCCGATCATGCCGGGGGCGGCCATGCCGGCGCCGTAGGCGATGGTCGCCACGCCCGCGACGCCGAGGGTGGGGTTGGGGCCGGCGTGGCCGGCGGCGGCGAAGGCCAGGGGGACCACCACTGAGACGCCGATGCCGATCAGCATGAAGCCGATGACGGCCGGGACCGGGCTTTGGGCCGCGACGACCAGTACGCCGCCGAGTGCGCCGAGGATCCCGCAGGCGCGCACTGTCATGGCCGCGCCGAGGCGCCCGACCACCGCGTCGCCGGACAGGCGGCCGGCGGCCATGGTGAAGGCGAACATGCCGGTGGTGAACGCCGCCTCGGCCTCGTCGCCGTGCAGGACGCGGTGCATGTAGACCGAGGACCAGTCCTGGGCCGCGACCTCGGCGTAGATGCCGCAGAAGCCGACCAGGCCGATCAGCAGGATCACGCCGCGCGGGATCACGAACAGCGGGACGTCCCCCTTCTTCTCCTCGACCAGGCCGACGTCCGCGTTGGTGGTGTGGAAGCCGTACGCGCCACAGGACACCGTCACCGCCAGGACCGCCGCCGCGACGGCGAAGTGGACGCGGGCGTCGACGTGCGCGTGCGCGGCCAGCGAGCCGGCCATCGCGGCCACCAGGACGCCGCTGCTCCAGGTGCCGTGCAGGCCGGACATGATCGAGCGGCCGTGGCGCTTCTCGACCAGGATGCCCTGGGCGTTCATCGCCATGTCGGAGGTGCCGCCGAGGGCGCCCAGCACGGTCGTGCAGAGCGCCAGGGTCAGCAGGTTCGGGACCCAGGAGGCCGCGACCACGACCGCGAGGTTGGCGGTGATCAGCGCCTGCGCCGTGGCCCGGGTGCCGAAGCGTGCCACCGCGCGGCCCGCGAACGGCATCGTGGTGATGGCCCCGATCGAGGTCATGAGCAGGGCGATGCCGAGTTTCCCGGCGGACAGGTGGAGGTGGTCGGACAGCCACGGCAGCCGGGAGGCGAACGTCCCGGAGGCCGCGCCGTGGGTGGCGAAAACCACCGCGACGGAGCGTCGTTCCTTGTCCCACATGTGCCGTCTCCGCCCCTGGCCTGGTCCGCCCCTTACCGCCGTGGATCTTATCGTCACATTAAGCGGCGTGGACCTGAGTAAAGTTTTGGCTAAGCTGGGCACTTCGAGCGCTGACAACCAACCTTGGGCACGGCCCGCCAGGAGGGTGCATGGCCGAACACGAAGGACTGGGCCCGCTGCCGCCGCTGTTCGACGTCCCGTACCCGCGGCCCCCGGCCCCGCTCGACACCGACACCCCGCACGTCGCGCGGCTCTACGACTTCCTGCTCGGCGGCAAGGACCACTTCCGCGCCGACCGCGCCGCCGCCGAACTCCTGCTGCGCGCCAACCCGTACTTACGCGACACCTGCCGCGAGCAGCGCGACTTCCTCCGGCGCGCGGTCCGGTACCTGGCCGGGGCCGGCGTGCGCCAGTTCGTCGACATCGGTACCGGACTGCCCTCGACGCTGCCGACGCACCAGATCGCGCGCTCCGTGGAGCCCGCCGCCCGGGTCGCGTACGTGGACAACGACCCGATCGTGCTGGCCCACGCGCGGGTCCTGCTCACCGACGGCGGTCCGGGGACCGCATTCGTCGAGGGGGACCTGCGCGAGCCCGAGGCGCTGCTGCACGACCCGGTGCTGACCGGGCTGATCGAGCTGCGCGAGCCGGTGGCCATGGTGGTCACCGGCTTGCTGCATTTCCTGCCGGACCATGAACAGCCCGCCAAGCACCTGCGCACGCTGATGGACGCCTGCGCCCCGGGCAGCTTCCTGGTGCTCACCCACGGTGCGACGGACCTCGCGGTCGAGCTGTCGCGCGCCACGGCCGCGGCGTTCCGGCAGTCCGCGATCCCGTGCCAGGCCCGGGACCGCGAGGAGGTGCAGGACCTGCTGGCGGACCTGGAGCCGGTCGAGCCGGGACTGGTGCCGATGGCGGCCTGGCGGCCCGAGGGGCCGGTGACGCGGGCGATGCGGGAGCGGCAGATTGCTTATGGGGCGGTGGCGCGGAAGGGATAGGGGTAGCAGGGGGCTGTAGTCGGGCGCGGCCTCAGGCCGCGTCCGCGTCCAACACCTGCACCGCGACCAACTCCTCCAGATACCGCGCGTCCCACCAAGCCATCTGCCACTGCTTGGCCCGCCGGAAGTACAACTGTGTGTCGAACTCGACCGTGAACCCGTTGCCGCCGAAGATCTGCTGCGCGGTCGCCGTCACGTCCCGGAACGTGTCCCCGGCGAACAGCTTCGCCATCGGCGCCAGCTTCGCCGTGGAACGCCCCGCGTCCCGGGCCCACGCCGCCTCCCACACCAGCGTCTCGGCACCGTCGACGACCGTCACCGCGTCGGACAGGTAGTGCGCGATCGCCTGGAACGCGCCGAGCGGCTTGTCGAACTGGTGCCGGGTCAGCGCGTAGTCGACGGTGAACTCCAGCGTCCGGCGGGCCGCGCCGGAGGCCTGGGCCGCCGCCAGCACGATCGCGTCGTGCATGACCGCGTCCCACACCGCCCAGCCGCCGCGGATGACGGAGTCCTGCGGGACGAATACGTCCTCGAAGTCGATCCGGTACTGCGTGTCGGAGGCGATGGTGAGCTGCTGCGTGCGGCTGACGCCCTCGGCCGCCGGGTCGACGAGCAGGAACACCACCTCGCCGTCGGCTTCGTCCCGTGCCAGTACGAGTACTCGCTCGGAGCTGCGTGCGTAGGGGACGTGGCGCTTGACGCCGGTCAGCCGGTAGCCGCCGTCCTCGGCCGCGACCGCCTGCGCCCGCACACCCTTGGGCCCGCAACCGCGATCCGGCTCCAGCCACGCCACAGTGAACACCCCGGTCCCGGAGGCGATCCGCGGCAGCCAGCGCTCCTGCTGCTCGTCGCTGCCGGCGGTCGCCAACACCCGGCCGGCCAAGACCGTGCTGGCGAAGTGCGGCGAGGGCACCAGCGCACGTCCGAACTCCGCGTACACCACCGCGGCGTCCAGCAGCGTCATCTCCGTGCCGCCGTGCTCCTCGGGCAGCCGCATTCCGTGCAGGCCGAGCTGCCCGGCCTGCTTCCAGAAGTCCTCCGGGTAGCGTTTGGGGTCGTTCTCCAGGTCCCGCACGGTCGCGGTCGGCACGTGCCTGGCGCACAGGTCCCGCACCGTGTCCCGCAGCAGGATCTGCTCGTCGCTGAAGTCGAGGTCCATCGTCAGGGCCTTCTCTCGTTCTCTCGCTCGCTAGGGGCGCCAGCGCTCGCCGCGCCGCGCCCACGGGTTGTCGTCGGAGTCCACCGGCACGGCGATCCGCGCGGAGCAGCCGGTCTTGGAGGCGTCGCCGACCGTCAGATCGACCTCGACCTCGACCCAGCCGCAGCCGGCCTCGTCCACCGCCACGCCGGTGACCGTGCCGCTGATCGCCATGGTGTCGCCGGGGAAGACAGAGTCCTTCATCCGGAAGCGCATGCGGCCGGGACGGCCGTGCGGGCCGGTCCAGTCGGTGAGGTAGCGCTCGAACCACGCGGCTTGGTTGGGGGTGTTGAGGAAGATGTCGCGGACGCCGTTGCGCTCCACGGCGAAGGCGTGGTCGTGGTGCATCGGGCGCCAGTCGCGGGTGGCCAGGGCGCCGAGGACGACGGTCGTGGCGGACACGTCGTAGGTCAGCGTCGGCAGCACGTCCCCGACGGCGATCGCGTCCAGCGTGAGCAGCGGTTTCATGCGGTCGGGTCCTCCCGGTTGTAGCCGAACCCGGTGTACGACTCGATCCCGCACAGCTCGCCGCGCACGTTGCGGTACTCGACGTCGATGGTCCAGAACCGCCCGCGGCCGAGCTTGGTGGTCTTCACCGGGCTCACCGAGCGCAGCCGCTGGCAGGTGGTGAGGATGTCCCCGGGCCGCACCGGCTCGTGGAATACCGTGGTGAACTCCGCGATGATCGCCTCGGGCAGGTTCAGGCGCTTCTTGAGGTCGAAGTGGACCTGGAGCGGCAGCTTGGGTTCGTCCTGGCCGGGGGACCAGTGGTGCGGACGGAACCACGTCGAGAGCATCGACGGCGGCGCGATGGGCCCGCCGGTGACTTCGGCGGCCGCGGTGTCGTCCCAGTACAGCGGGTTGCCGTTCTCGACCGAGGCGCAGGAGGTCCAGACGTAGCCGCGTTCGACGGGGAAGTCGGCGGTCTCCTCGTAGCTGGTGCGGTCGATCAGCGCCGTGACGTCGGCGGGGAGGTCGCCGGGATGGTCGTCGGGATGGTTGTCGGTCATGCCACGGCGCCTTCCGCCAGCAGTTCCTTGATCTCGGCTTCGGTGAATCCGGCCTCCAGCAGCAGCTGCGCGCTGTGGGTTCCGGAGGGCAGCTGGTAGGGGAGTTCCGAGCGAACCATCCCGGCCAGCAGCGGGGCGGTCTGGCGCAGGTCGCCGTGCTCGGGGTGGACGGCCGCAGCGAACGCGTCCCTGGAGCGGTATTGGGGATCCTCGACCAGCTCGGCGACGGTCAGGACCGGTGCGACGCAGGTGTCTGATCCGGACAGGATCGCGACCCACGAGTCCCGGTCCCTGGCTGCCAGTGCGGCGGCGATGTCCTCGCGGACCTGGTCCTGGACCGCGTCATCGGTCTGATGCGCGGCCCACTTCTCCAGCCCGAGCAGCCGGCAGAAGTTCGCCCAGAACTTCGGCTCGATCGCGGCGACCGCGAGCCAGCGGCCGTCGCCGGCCCGATAGGTGCCGTAGCAGGCGTAGCGGCCGGAGGTCATCGAGTGCTGATAGCCGGGTTCGCTGCCGGTGGCCAGGTACTCGTCGACCGCCAGCGACATCAGGGACAGGACGCCGTCGGCGACGGAGACGTCCAGGTACGCGCCCTCGCCCTTCACGAGCGCGGCGAGGATGGCGATCACCGCGTGCATGCCGCCGCCGGCGCTGTCGGCGAGGGTGGCGCCGGGCAGCGCCGGGTTGCCGCGCGCGCCGGGCTCGCCGACGGCCAGGTAGCCGCCGACGGCGAGGTAATCGAGGTCGTGCCCGGCCCACTGGGAGCTCGGCCCGGACTGGCCGAAGCCGGTGGTCGAGCAGTAGACGATCTTCGGGTTGCGCTCGCGCACGGCTGGAAACCCGATGCCCAGCCGATCGGTCACACCGGGCCGGAAGGACTCGATGACGACGTCGGCGCGCTCGGCCACGCGCAGGAAGGTCTCGCGGCCGCGGTCGGCCTTCAGGTCCAGGAGGATGCGGCGCATGCCGCGGTGGCCGCTGTAGGCGTGGAAGACCGGCGTGATCTGGACGGCACCGCGCGCGGGCACGGCGCCGACGTTCACGACCTCGGCCCCGTAGTCGGCGAGCCACCGCCCGGCGCGCGCCGCCGGCCCCACGCTCGCCAGATTCAGGACCCGGACACCCGCCAGAAACGGAGTCCCCATCTCAGAAGTTCTTCGGCAGGCCCAGGCGCCGCCGCGCGATGATGTTCTTCTGCACCTCCGACGTCCCGCCCCCGATCGTGTCCAGCACCGTGTACCGGTACGTCGACTCCGCGCGCCCGGCCATCGGCGCCTCCTCCGTGCCGACCCGCAGCTGCGAGCCCGGCGCGGCCAGGTCCATCGCGGCGTCGGCGACGCGTTGCGAGAGCTCCGTCGCGTAGAGCTTGTACTCGCTGGCCTCGGTGGTCGGCGGCGGCCCCGGTTTCGTCGAGGCCGCCACCACCCGCAGGCCCATCAGGCGCGCCACTTCCGCCTCGGTGGCCAGGCGGGCGATGCGGCGGCGGGTCACCGGGTCCGCGCGGACCGGTTCGTCGTCGACCTCGGCGGCGCGGACCCAGTCGACCAGCAGCTGGAAGCGCGCGGCGATGGGGGAGTAGGTGAACATCGTGAAGCGTTCGAGGTCCAGCGCCTCGGAGATGTACTGGAAGCCCTTGTTCAGCTCCCCGACACGGTGGTCGTCGGGGACGAAGACGTCGTCGAAGAACACCGAGTTGGTGCGCTCGTCGCCCATCGTCCAGATGCCCTGGACGGTGATGCCGGGGTGGTCCAGCGGGACCAGGAACAGCGTGATGCCGAAGTGCTTCGGCGCGTCGGGGTCGGTGCGGGCGCCGACCCAGTACCACTCGGCGAAGTGCGCGGAGGTGGTCCAGGTCTTCTGGCCGTTCAGGATCCAGCCCTCGACGCCGTCGCGGGTGGCGCGCTCGGCCTTCAGCTTCATCGACGCCGCGTCCGAGCCGGAGTCCGGTTCGCTGTAGCCGACCGCGAACTCGACCTCGTTGCGCAGGATCTTCGGCAGGAACTCCTGGCGCAGCGCCGGCGAGCCGTGCGCCAGGATCGTCTTGCCGATGATGCCCACGCCCTTGCCGATCTGCGGGGCCCCGCGCCGGGCCAGCGCCTCGTTCAGCAGGTACTCGTACACCCCGTCGCCCTCGGCCCCGCCCCACTCCTTGGGCCAGGTGATGCCCAGCCAGCCGCGCTCGCTCATCTTCTTCATGAACGCGCGGCGCGCCGGGGTGTCGACGATCTGCGCCATGTTCTCCCGGGTGACGTCGAAGACGCTGGTGTCCCCGGGCACCTGTTCGGTGTCGAGGAAGGTTTCGACGTCGGCGGCGAAGGCCCGCTGCTCGGGCGTGAAGTCGAAGTCCATAGTGCGGTGAACATATATCTGACGGCGTGTCAGATCAATACTCGCCGACCGCGCGCGTATCCTGCCCGGGTGGCAGACAGCGCGTGGCGGTTCAGCGTCCTCGGCCCGGTGCGCGGCTGGGGCCCGCACGGCGAGCTGGACCTCGGCTCGCCCCAGCAGCGCGAGCTGCTGGCCCTGCTGGTGCTGCGCCCCGGCCGCGCCGCCATGGCCGAGGAGCTGATCGACGCGCTGTGGGGCGGCGACGCCCCGAAAGGCGCGCTGAGCACCATCCGGACCTACGCCTCGCGGCTGCGGCGCGCGCTGAGCGGGGGTGCCGACGGAGTCGGTGGCGTCGGTGGCGTCGGCCGCACCGGCGGCGTCGGCCGTACCGGCGGTGTCGGCGGTAACGGCGGCGCCGAGTCCTCCGTCGGCGCGCCGGGCCCGATCAGCTCGGTGGCCGGCGGCTACGCCCTGACCGTCGACCCCTCGGCGGTGGACGCCCTGGCCTTCGAAGCCGGCCAGGTGGTCGCGGCCGGACTCCGGGCCGACGGCGACCTGATCGGCGCCGCCCGCCGGCTGCACGAGGCCCTGGCACTGTGGCAGGGCGAACCGCTGGCGGGACTCACTGGACCGTTCGCGGTGGCGCAGCGCGCGCAGTGGACGGAGCGCCGGCTCGGCGCGCTGGAGGCCAGGATCGCGCTGGACCTGGAGGTCGGTCGCTACGGTGCGGTGACGGCGGAGCTCGCGGCGCTGGCGGCGGAGTTCCCGCTCCGAGAACGTTTCCGCGAACTGCAGATGCTCGCGCTGTCCCGCAGCGGCCGCAAAGCCGAGGCACTGGCCGTCTACGACCAGACGCGGCGCACGCTGGCCGAGGAACTCGGCGTCGATCCGGGACCGGATCTGCGGGCGCTGTACCGGCAGGTGACGGCCGGGGCCGCGGACACCGACACCGTGAACGGCTCCGGACGCACGGCACGCGACTGGGCCGCCGTGGCCGGCGGGGCGTTCGGGCTGCCGCGGGTCCGGTCGGGGTCCAGGCCCGACGACGCCGGCGCAGCCGCCGGTACCACCGCCACCGCTGCCACGGGTGCCATCGCCGCCGCCGGCGCCGCCACCGATCGGCGCGCCGCGGATCCGCGCACTGCCCACACGGCCGGAGCTCAGGCCCAGGCACTGCGTCCCAACGCTTCGGTGCATCCGGTCGCATCAGCGGCCTCCTCGGCATGCGCCGGGCACACAGGTCCGGCGCAGCTCCCGGCCGACGTCGCCGACTTCACCGGCCGGGCCGACTGGTCACGGCAGCTCCTGGAGCTGATCCAGCCCGGCGACGCGATGCCGTTGGCGGTGCTCTCCGGTATCGGAGGCGCGGGCAAGTCCACCCTCGCCGTCCACACCGCGCACCTGGCGGCGTGCAGGTTCCCCGACGGCCAGCTGTTCGCGGCGTTGCGCGGGACCGATCGCGAGCCGGCCGATCCCGGCGGCGTGCTCGGCGGGTTTCTCAGGGCTCTGGGAGCAGACCCGGGAGCCGTCCCGGACACCCTTCAGGAACGCTCCCAGCTGTTCCGGAACACGCTGGCCGGACGCCGGGTGCTGATCGTCCTCGACGACGTGCGCGACGCCGAGCAGATCCGTCCCCTGCTGCCCGGCACCCCCGGATGCGCGGTGCTGGCGACCAGCCGGTCCCGGCTGACCGGCGTCCCCGGCGCGCGCCTGCTGGAACTCGGTGCGTTCGACCCCGACGAGGCGCTGGCGCTGTTCGGCGCGGTGGCCGGCCAGGACCGGGTCCTCGGGCACGAGGCGGCGGTGCGCAAGGCGGTCGCGGTGTGCGGCCACCTGCCGCTGGCGGTGCGGATCCTGGCCTCGCGCCTGGCCGCTCGGCCGCACTGGACCGCCGAGACGCTGGCCGGGCGGCTGTGCGACGAGGCCCGGCGGCTGGACGAGCTGCGGGCCGGGGATCTGGCCGTGGAGGCGACGTTCCGGCTCGGGTACGAGCAGCTGCGGCCGGACCAGGCGCACGCGTTCCGGCTGCTGGCCGTGCCGGACGGCCCGGACATCGGCGTCGAGGCGGTCGCGGCGCTGCTGTGCTGTTCGGAGCCGGTCGCCGAAGAGCTCGCCGAGGGCCTGGTCGACCTGTGCCTGGTGGAGTCGCCGAGCCCTGGGCGGTACCGGCTGCACGCGCTGTTGCGGATGTTCGCGCGGCGGTTGGGCGCCGACGTCGACGGCCCGGACGCGCACCGCGCGGCACTGGATCGCTTAATCCGTTATTACCTCGGGGTTTCCGCTGTCGCCGCGTCGGCGGTGAATCCGTGTGCCGCGAACCTGGAGGGGCTGATATCGGCGCCCGCGGTCGCCGGCGCGCCGGTCGGCTCGGCGGACTGCGCGGCGTGGGGGGAACGGGAGCGGGAGGCGGCGTGCGCGGCGGCCACCCAGGCGCTGCTGAGCCGGCACGGCCGGGCGGCGCGCGCCGCCGGGGTCGGCGATGTGGATCAGAGGGCTGATCCGATCGGCGCGGGCGCCGGCGGCGGCTTGATCGAGCCCGTCGACGTGGTCGACGCCTGCGCCGATCTCTTGTACTGGCAAGGGATTCTGTGCCAGTCCGGTCCCGGCGACCAGGATCTGGCCCGGCTGGCGGCCGTCGTCATCGACGAGGCCGATCGGGAAGGGAACCGTCGCGCGGAAGCCATCGCGCGGTTCGAGCTCGCGCACTCGCTGTCGCAGTGCTGGTACCTGGCCGAGGCGGAGGTGCAGGCCGCGGCCGCCGTCGCCCTGGCGCGCGACCTCCCCGAGCCCGGATATCTGTTGGAAGCGCTGTCGGTGCTGTCCGCCAACCACTGGCGGGCCGGGCGCGACGAGGAGTCCATGCGGGCCGCCGCCGAGGCGCTGCACTTGCTGGAGCGGGCCGGCGCCGGCTGGGAGCAGCTGTCGGAGGCGCAGCTGAACCTCGCACAGAGCCTGTGCCGCGTGCAGCGGCCCGCGGAGGCGCGGGAGCTGGCGGAGCGGGGGTTGGCGCTGCGGCGGGCCCACGGGGACGCCAGAGGCCTGGCCGACGGCCTGCACTCCACCGGGATGGTGTTGCGCGAGGCGGGCTTTCCCGATCGGGCCGCGGCCTGTCTTCGCGAGGCCCTGGATATTCACCGGGGCATCGGGCAGCACCGGCGGCTGGGCTGGTCGTACCTGCGGCTCGCCGAGGCGCTGGCGGACCAGGGCGTGGACCACGAGGCGCTGGAGGCGGCCGGGCAGGCGGTCGAGACGCTGACCGCCGCCGGCGACCGGCCGGGGCGCGGGCTGGCGCTGGCGGTGGTCGGCCGGATCCGCGAGCGGTTCGGGGATCCGGCCGGGGCGCGGGCGGCTTGGCAGGATGCTTATTCGGTGTTCGAGGGGACGTCGTCGCCGGTGAGCGTCGAGCTGCGCAAGCTGCTGGGGTTGGACGCCGCCTCCGGCGGCGCGGCCGGGCCCGAGGCGGCGGCCGCGCGCCCCGCCGAGCAGTGGCCGCAGTGGATGCCGCGGCGCCCGGTGCCGCCGCGCGGCCGGGGTCAGGCGGCTGTTTCGGCGACCGCCTGAGCGACCGCGTCCGCCAGCGCCGTGACCACGTCCCGCGGCACGTCCAGCGCCCCGAGCGCGTCGTCGAGCTGCGCCACCGAGCTCACCCCGACGACCGGCACGATCGCCGGGTCGCCGCGCAGCAGCCAGGCCAGCGCCAGCTGGGTGCGCGTCACCCCGGCCTCGTCGGCGACGTGCCACAGGGTCCTGAGTCGCATCCGGTTCTCCGGACTCTGATACTGCCGGGGCAGCGGCCGGTCCGGCCGGACCAGCGAGCCCTCCAGCAGCGTCGCGTACGCCATCATCGACACTTCGCCGTCGCGCACCATGGCCAGCAGCTCGTCGTCGGCGGTCTCCTGCGGCGAGGAGAAGCCCGCGCCGGGCAGGGCCCGCAGGTAGGCGTGCCGCTGCTGGACCGCCGTGTAGCCGGGGACGTCCAGCGCCTCGGCGGCCGCCCTGGCGCGCTTCACGCGCGACGTCGGGTGGTTCGAGACCCCGGCGACCGCCACCTTGCCCTCCGCGATCAGCTCCGCGAAGGCGCCGACCGTCTCGGGGAACGTCACGGAGGTGTCCTCGATGTGCGCGAACAGCACCTCGACGTGGTCGGTCCCGAGCCGGGCCAGGCTGCCCTCCGCCGCCGCCTGCACCGCCGGCGCCGACAGGCCCTCGGCGTTGCGCGGCCAGGGCGCCGCGAACGCCGGATCCGGCTGCGCGCCGAGCTTGGTCGAGATCACCATCTCCTCGCGGCAGCCGCGCGATGCCAGCCAGCGCCCCAACAGGTCCTCGCTCTCGTGGCCGGTCGCGCCGTCGACCCAGAAGGCGTAGCAGTCGGCGGTGTCCAGGAAGGTGCCCCCGGCCTCGCGGAAGCGGTCGAGGATGGCCACGGACGTCGCCTCGTCGGTGGTCGTGCCGAACATCATCACACCCAGCGCGAGGGTGCTCACCTGCGGCCCGGTCGGACCGCCGAAGGTCGTGTACTCCATGCCCGCCATCCTGGAATCTGGAGCGCGCTCCAGGTCAAGCTCTCCTACGATGGGGCGCTATGACGACCGAGAACTACTCCCCGGCACAGACGGTCGAGATATCCGGCTTCTCCCTGGACACGCTGCGCTACTACGAGCGGATCGGGCTGATCGAGCCCGTCCGCCGCGCCGCCGGCGGCCACCGCCGCTACACCGACGACGACATCGGCTGGCTGGACATGCTCCGCTGCCTGCGCGGCACCGGAATGCCGATCGCGCAGATGCAGACCTTCGCCGAGCTGGTGCGCGACGGCGACGGCACGGTCGCCGAGCGCCTGGCGCTGCTGGAGGAGCACGACGCGAACGTCGAGGCGGAGATGGCGCGGCTGATCGAGTTGCGGCGGAAGGTGCGGGAGAAGATCGCGTATTACCGGGGGGCTTTAGCCGAGATGCCGGTGGAGTGCGTGCGGGATTAGGCGGTGATGGCGCTGCTTTCAGCCCGCCTTTTTCAGCCCACCTTTGTTCCCAGAATCGACACAAAGCCCACCATTTCGCCCGGATATCCGCCAAGATTGTGCGTCAGCGCTAGCTCCCGCTGGCCGAACGTCCCGATCCGCCGCGGCTCCGGCGCCTCGCCGCGCAGCTGAAGCCAGGCCTCGTACATCATCCGCAGCCCGGAGGCGCCGACCGGGTGACCGAAGGACTTCAGCCCGCCGTCGGGGTTGACCGGCAGGTCGCCGTCGAGGTCGAAGGCCCCGGAGAGCACGTCCTGCCAGGCCTTGCCGCGGTCGCAGAAGCCCAGGTCCTCCATCAGGACCAGCTCGGTGGGAGTGAAGCAGTCGTGCACCTCGGCCATCGCCAGTTCGCGCCGCGGGTCGGTCACGCCGGCCTGGCGGTAGGCGTCCTCGGCGGCGGCGACGATCTCGGGGAAGGTCGTGTAGTCGTAGGCCGGATCGCCCAGCGGCAGGCCGTTGCCGGCGACCAGTGACAGGGCTTTGACGTACAGCGGCTTGTCGGTGTACCGCAGCGCGTCCTCGGCGCGGACGACGATCGCCGCCGCCGCGCCGTCGGCCACGCCGGCGCAGTCGAACACCGACAGCTCCCCGGCCACCCGCGGCATCGCGAGCAGCTGCTCGACCGGCCATTCCCTGCGGAACTGGGCTTTGGGATTGCGGGCGCCGTTGGCGTGGTTCTTGGACGCGATGCGGGCCAGGACCTCGCGCATCTCCTGCGGGGCGACGCCGTATTTCGCGCCGTACGCGGGCACGACCATGGAGAACATCGCGGCGGCGGTGACGGTGCGGGCGGTGCCGTCGCCGGGGATGGGGAAGGCGTTCAGTCCCTGGTAGCCGGAGTCCTTCACCTTCTCGACGCCGACGGCCATCGTGACGTCGTAGGCGCCTGAGGCGACGGCGTAGGCGGCCTGGCGCAGCGCTTCGGAGCCGGACGCGCAGTAGTTCTCGACGCGGGTGACCGGCTTGCCTTCCAGCTCCAGCGGCCGGGCCAGCGTGATGCCGCTCATGCCCGACTGCGCGGTGCCGAGCCAGTAGGCGTCGATCTCCTCCTTGGCCAGGCCGGCGCCGGTGAAGGCCTCGGACGTCGCCGACAGCAGGAGTTCGTCGGCGCCGCTGTCCCAGTGCTCTGCGAAGCGGGTGCAGCCCATGCCGACGATCGCGACGCGGTCCTTGATGCCGTGCGAGGCCATCAGCGGGTCTCCTGTTCGGGGTCGGCGGAGCGGACGGGGCGGCGGCCGGGGCTGCGGACGGGGCGCGCCTTCCAGAAGTAGTTGTGGATCCCGTCGGCGGTGCTCAGGCGGCGGAAGGTGGCCTCCACGCGCAGCCCGATGGCGACCTCGTCGGCGTCGACGTCGGTGAGCTCGATCGGCAGGCGGCCGCCGCCGTCGAAGTCGACGACCGCGAACACGACCGGCGGGCTGGGGGAGTACGCGAGGCGGTCGACGGTGAACGTGACGATGGTGCCCTCGGTGCTGGCGGCCGGGTGCGGGGCGGCGTCGAAGGCGGACGGCGGGAGGTGGACGGTCGTCCCGTCCGCGCTTTCGGTACCGACGAGTGCGAACTTCCAGTCGGCAGCGCGTGCGGCGGCCGAGGCGGAGGTGCGGGCCGGCTCGGGGCGCCGTGGCGGCTCGACGGGGAGGAAGCCGCGCCAGGCGAGGTAGCGGCCGTAGGGGACGCTGCCGGCGGCCGCGAGCTGGTCGGCGACGGGGCGTGCGGGGCGGTGGGCCGCGAGGGCTTGCGTCGTGCGCCACAGGAAGGCGTCGGCGCCGTCCGCGAGGACCAGGAGGGCGATGGTCTGGCCGGGCCGCGCGACTTCGAGGGCTGAGGCGAGCAGGAGGGCGGGGTGGGCCGCGCCGGTGGTGCCGACGGTTTTGGTGAACGGGTCGTGGTGGCGTGCGGCGGGCACGCCGGTCTTCTTCAGGACGGACTTCACGGCGCGTTCGTGGGTGCCGGCTATGAGGAGGATGTCGATGGCGTCTGGTGTGGTTGTGCTTGCGGTTGCCGTCGGCGTCGCCGCGAGCAGGGCATTCCAGGCTTCGGTGGCGAGGGTGGTGTAGCGCGTCTCGCCGAAGCGGTCCTCCCACGTCTTCGAGGCCTGATCCCCAGGAGTGCGCCAGCGGTCGAGGAACTCCTCGGTGGTGCTGGTGTGGGCGAGGAGTTCGGCCAGGACCGGGGTCTCGGGAGTTCCCTCGCCGATGAGCAGGGCGGCGGCCGCGTCGCCGCCGGCGGACTCGTCGGCGCTGCCGGGGCGGCCGGTGCGCAGGTCGGAGGCGACGACGAGGTGGGTCCCGGTGCCGCTCAGGGCGGCGTCGAGGGCGGCGGTCGTCGAGCGGACGGCTCCGGTGGCGTCGTAGGCGGCGGTGGTGCGGGGGAGGCGGAGGGCGGCGTGGACGGCGGTGGCGTTGGTACGGTCCTGGTAGGCGGGGGTGGTGGTGGTGAGCCACAGGGTTCTGATGGTGTCGGGGAGCTTGGGGCGGTCGGCGCTGGCGCCGTTGCCTGGGCCCTCCGGGTGCAGCGCGGCGCGGGCGGCGGCGACGGCCATGGTCGTCGTGTCCTCGTCGTAGGAGGCCACGGCGCGGGTACCGGTTCCGCCGCCGGTGCCGGCCACGGCGGCGATGGCGGTGCGGTCCAGGCGGCGGTACGGCAGGTGGACGCCCCACCCCAGGATTCCTCGCATGGCGGCATCGTAGCGGAAATCTGATGGGGCGTCAGATTGCGGGCGGCGCTGCCAGAACCGGTGCGATCGCCGAGATAGCCGAGATAGCCGAGATCAGGGCACTTCCCCAGCCAGCTCCTCCAACCCGAGCCGGATGAGCTCCCCGGACACGTCGCGCTCCAGATCGCGATGACACGCGCAGCGCCGCAGCGGCACGTTCAGCGCCATGCAGATCGCCGCACCGTAAAGCCGCACGGTCCGCGCCTGGTTCGCGGACGTCGCACCGGCCGGATGCGAGATGGCCCCGGCGACCAGATCCGCCAGCATCTCGCGCTCCCGCGCCACCCCGAGCCACCGCATACCGGCCCCGGCAGTCGAGCGGACCGCCGCCCCGGCCGAGGGCGCGAGCCCGTCGACATTGCGTGCGATGCGCGCCAGCGCGGTGCAGTGGGCAGGACTCCACTCGGCGTAGCAGCGCTGCCACAGTTCGGGCCCCAGGACCGTCGACAGCACGGTGCGCAGCGGCGGCTCCGGCGCCGGCTCGGCGAAGCCCGGGACGATGAAGTCGGGGACGGCGATGTCGTCGGGGCGCGCGGCCGAGGTCGCGGCGGTGGTGGCAGGCGTCGTGGTCGGCCCGGTGGTGGCGGCGGCGCGCGCGGTAGCGCCGCCTTTAGCGGCAGTGGGCGTGGGCGTAGCGGCGCGCGTGGGTGCGGGTACGACGGCCGGGTGCGGGTCAACGAGCGTCGGCGGATCAGCCGCCGCGGCAGCCGCCGGACCAGGCCGTGGCCTGCGCTGACGCTGAGGCAGCGGCGGCCGGTTGGCCGTCGGCTTCAGCGGTGCCATCGGCGGAATGAAGCCGGGACTCAGGAACTCGGGAACGACAAGCTCATCAGGATCGATCGGCGGCATGCGATCGATGAGCGTCGGCGGATCGGCCTCCGGCTCGGAATCAGCACCCGGCAGCGGCCTGCCAACCCCCTGACCAACCGGATCCACCTGCGCACCGAGCACCACGCTCCGCATCGGCGCGATCCGCGGCACTTTGCGTGGCGGCGCGGCATCGGCACCCTCAGCCGGCTCAGAGGGCTCAAACTCGATCCGCGGCAGCGGCCGGGTAGGCGCCTCGTCCCGAAAGAGCGGACGCGCACCGATCCAGTCAGGATCCAAAGCCCGCTCCCTGCGCAACAACGGACGCTGCTCCGCAGGCCGCGCCTCAGCCTCAGGCTCATCAGCGACTTCCTCAGCCTCGACGCGACGCTTGCGCTCAGCACGCTCCCGGTCGAGGTAGGACGCCTGACTGATCGGCATGGCAGGCACGCTGTCCGAAGCCTTCCGAATCGGCGCGCCCGACATGCGCACCGACTCGGAATCACCCAGGTCAGGCCCGGTCTCAGCCCCATGCCCCGATTCCGGCCCCGATACGGCAGGTTCCGGCCCCGACCCAGCCACGGCTCGCACCCCCCGCCTCTGCTCAGGCACCTGCGCCACCTCGGATTCGCCCTGCTCACGCCGCACCGCGCCAGCCCCGCGCTCCTGCACAGGCACCGCCTCGGGCTCCCGCATCCCGGAGTCGGGCTCGACCCGCTCGCGCTGCGCCGCGCCAGCCCCGCGCTCCTGCTCGGGCGCGAGCTTGGGCACCTGCGCCGGCTCGGATTCGGCCTGCACGTGCCGCACCGCGCCAGCCCTGCGCTCCTGTACGGGCTCTCGTGCGAGCTCGGGCACCGGCTCGGATTCAGCCTGATCGTGCGGCGCCGCGCCAGTCTCGCGCTCCTGCTCGGGCACCTGCGCCGGATCGGATTCGGCCTGCACGCGCCGCACCGAGCCAGCCGCGCGCTCCTGTTCGGGCTCTCGTGCGAGCTCGGGCACCTGCACCGACTCGGACTCGGTCTCCTCGCGCTGCGCCGCGCCAGCCTCGCGCTCCTGCTCAGGCGCGAGCTTGGGCACCTGCGCCGGCTCGGATTCGGCCTGCACGTGCCGCACCGCGCCAGCCCTGCGCTCCTGTACGGGCTCTCGTGCGAGCTCGGGCACCTGCACCGGCTCGGATTCGGCCTGTTCGTGCGGCGCCGTGCCAGCCTCCTGCTCCTGCTCGGGCTTGGGCCCATGCGCCGCCGGCTCGGATTCGGCCTGCAGGTGCCGTACCGAGCCAGCCGCGCGCTCCTGTTCGGGCTCTCGTGCGAGCTCGGGCAACTGCACCGGCTCGGACTCGGTCTCCTCGCGCTGCGCCGTGCCAGCCTTGCGCTCCTGCTCCTGCTCGGGCGCGAGCTTGGGCACCTGCGCAGGCTCGGACTCGGCCGGCCCGCGCCGCACCGAGCCAGCCCCGCGCACCTGTTCGGGCTCTCGTGCGAGCTCGCGCACCTGCACCGACTCGGACTTGGTCTCCTCGCGCCGCGCCGAACCGGTCTCCGGCTCGGCCGCATCCCCGGCATCTTCAGCGTCCACCGCGACCCGCTCCACCTCGCCAGCCTCCGCCGCCTGTGCGCGCCGGTTCCGCTCGCGGTCCAGGTAGGACCGCTGGCCGACCGGCCCGGCGGCTGCTGCCTCCGGCTGCGCCTTCTCCGTCATCAGTGCCTCGTCACCGGGGGTGCCCGCTGCGGGGTCGGGCGACTCCTCGTCGGGGGCTGGCGTTGTGCGGGCGCGGAGTTCGCTGGCTCGCGCCATCAGGTCGGCGCGGGCGGTGGTCCAGGCGGTGGGGGCGGTGGTCAGGGCCGGGTTGGTGAGGGTGATGGTGCGCATCGCGTGGCGCGGGGGGTGGAGGGCGGTGCCGCCCAGGTTGCGGTGCTGGGGGCAGCGGGTGCTCGGTTCGCGGACGTGGCGTTGGCACGGGCTTCCGTCGCGTGTCGGCGCGCCGCAGTGAAATGCCATGGAGGCAGTTTCCCGATTCCGGCTCGGGTCTGTCATGCGGTTCGTACCAGATCGTTAACACGGGAATCCCGTAGTGGGCGGTCGGCGGGCCTTCGGGGCCTTACGCGGGGCATACATGAGCCCTGCGATGATCGCGTGGGAAGCCTTGTGGCAGGCGCTCCTCACTGCGTCTCAGTGCTCCCCAATATCGCCGACGTCATCTGCCCCATGTCGCTGAAGTGAACCGCCGCGCCGCCGGTGACCGCCGTGATCTTGTTCAGTAGCGTCAGATCCACGTCTGTCCCCAGCGCCACCACGAACACCCGCACCGGCCGCGCCGGATCGAGCGCCGCCTGCAGCTTCGCTATCAGCTGGTCCGAACTCATGCTGTTGAGGTTGTCGTCCTTGCCGTCGGTGAACACCGCGACCGTGTTCACCCGCGTCGGGTCCCAGCCCTTCTGCACCGCCTGGTACGCCGCCAACAGCGCGTCGTACAGCCCGTTGCGCGACCCCGGCTTGTCCGCCAGCGCCCCGTACGCCGCCGTCATCCGCTGTCCGTGCGTGGCCCCGCCGGCGTCCGCCGAGCCCAGCTCCGCGATCGGCAGCACGTGGTCGATGACCGTCGAGCCGGGCGCGTCCCGCGTGGTGGTGAACGTCCACAGCCCCATCGCCGCGTGGCTGCCGAACAGCTTCATCGCCTTCTCGCTCGCGCCCGCCGTCAGTTCCAGCCGGGTCTGCCCGGTCCCGGCCACCGTCTGCGCCATCGACCCCGACACGTCCACCACCGCCAGCATCCGCAGCTGCCGTGTCAACGTCGCCCACAGCGCCAACGCCTGCGGCGCCAGCCCGTAGTCGGCCCGCGTGGCCGCCGCCAGCTGGCCCCCGTGCAGCTCCGGATCCGCGGCCAGCACCTGCGACGGCGCCCCGTCCGGCGACCGGAAACCCTGCTGCCGCAACGCGTCCTGAGCCGTGGTCTGCAGGTACGTCAGCAACGCGTTCGCCGCCACCGCGTGCGCGTTGTCCGCGCCGTTGAGCACCACCAGCGGATAGTCCAGCGACGCCGAGCCGTCCGACGGATACAGCGCCGCCAGAGGCACCGCGGGCTTGCGGCTGTTGTACCGGAACACCTCCTGCTCCGACGCCGGAAACGCCGCGACGTCCGCGGCCGGCTTCGCCAGCAGCGCCGCCATCGAGCCCGCGACGTTGTCCGCCATCCCCTTGACGAACCCGGTGATCCCGACCTTCAGCTGCGGATCGTCCACCGCCTGGGCCAGCATCCCGTCCAGCACGATCAGCGCCGACAGCCCCGCGCCGTCGTGCGTCGGATCGGCGATCGCCACCACCGGCGCCGCCCCGGCCTTCGGGTTCAGAGCGCTCGGCGCCGCCTGGCTCTGCGCCAGCGCCAGCTTCACCAACTGCTCCCAGCTGAACGCGCCGCCTCCGCCCAACAACCCCGCCACCGGCTTCGGCGAAGCCACGACCGTCGGCGAATCCGCCACCGAGCTCCCGTTCTGCGGCAGCGCCGCCTGCCCGGTCCCGGTCGCCCGCGCCAGCTCCAGCCACAGCGACGTGTCCGGGATCCACACGTCCGGCCGCCCCCGCACCCCCGCCGGCGCCGCGCCGCTCCCGGCCAGGTAGTGCGCCATGTCCGCGGAGTCGGCCGACGTCATCACCACCCGCACGCACGGCACCGGCTGTGGCGTGAGTACCGGCGCCAGCACCCCGGCCAGGTCCGGGGCGACCACCGCCGAGACCGTCGTCGGCCCGGTCGCCGGGCACACGGCCTGGCCGCCGGCCGCACCGTCCCCGCCGTTACCGGACGCGTGCCGGTGTCCCGCCGCGTACCAGGCCGCCCCGCCGGCGGACGCGCCCAGCACCAGCGCGACGACCAGCGTGATCGGCACCGACACCCGGGCGCCACGCCGCGGGGAGGGACGGTGGTGGTGCCCATGCGCCATGGCGGCGGTTCCTTCCGTGCGGCCTGCGCCACTCCCGATGTGACCTGTGACACTCGCGGAACGCGCGCAGGCTAGTAGCTCAGGGCTCGAATTTCTAGACACGGGGCGACGGCGGTCGTTACCGTGCTCCCGGCCGCACCATCCGCCGCACTCCCCGCGTGCCTCCACGTGCCCCCGACCGCGCTCCCGCGTGTCGGCGCGGACCCGGGCGATTCGTCCAGGAAGATTGCGATATGCAGTTCGACGACGACGCCCAGCTGGACTCCGGCCAGGTCCGCGACGAGCGCGGCTCCGGCCCCTCCCGGGGCGGCGGCCTCGGCGGCGGCTTCGGCCTGCCCGGCGGCCGCGGCGGCCTGGTCGGGCTGATCCTGGCGCTGATCGCCGCAGTGGTCGGCGTGCCGCTGGCGCTCACCGACGGCTCCGGGACGTCCTCGAACTCCCTGTCCTCCTCCGGCAGCGGCACCGCCACCGGCCCCGTCACCAGCGGCTCGCTGGCCGCCAAGTGCCGCACCGGCGCCGACGCCAACGTCAGCGACGACTGCCGCGTGGTGGCCGTGGTGAACTCCGTGCAGAACTACTGGAGCGGCTTCTTCGCCCGCAACAACCAGAAGTACCCGCCGGCCCAGACCGTCATCTTCAGCGGCGCCACCCGCACCGCCTGCGGCAACGCGACCTCCGCCGTCGGGCCGTTCTACTGCCCGGGCGACCGCACGGTCTATCTGGACCTCGGTTTCTGGCAGGACCTCAAAACGAAGTTCGGCGCGCGCGGCGGACCGTTCGCGCAGGCCTACGTCATCGCGCACGAGTACGGCCACCACGTCCAGAACCTCACCGGCGCGCTGCGCAACAGCCAGTCGTCCCAACAGGGTGCGAACAGCGGTGCGGTCCGGGTCGAACTCCAGGCAGACTGTTACGCAGGGCTCTGGGCGCACTCCGCGACGACGACGAAGGACGCCGGCGGCAGGGTCCTGATCAAGGACCTCACGAAGCAGGACATCTCCGACGGACTGGACGCCGCGGCCGCCGTCGGCGACGACCGGATCCAGGCCCAGTACCAGCATCGGGTGACCCCCGAAACCTGGACGCACGGCTCGGCGGCGCAGCGTCAGCAGTGGTTCCTCACCGGTTACCAGACAGGGAACTTCCAGTCCTGCGATACTTTCTCCGGCGCGCTCTGAACCTCCGTGCGATATTCCGTCCTTGTCCTGGTGTTGCTCAAAGCGTGGATGCGTCACAGGCCGAACGCGGTCGTGACCGATACCCCGGCGCGCCCTAATGCCGGTTCGGACAAACGTATCTGACGCGATATCAGGGGCATGACGGTGTGATTCGAGCCCTGAATTCCGCCTCGAATTACGCCGGACTCACCCCCTTTTCGCCGGATTTGCACACCGGTCCAGCTCACGAGAAGCGCCGATCCCCTCTCCTTGCCCCCGACTACGGGTGTACGCTGCGGATTCGTTCCACCAGTTGTATCCACGGGTCTCGTCCGCCAGGTGAGGTCCCGTATGTCTTGGGGGAGTTCGAGGCATGTCATAGGCCTCGGTCGAACTCGGACAAGTCCACCGACAGTACTCGAAGTCCAGAGGTGAACAGGCGTGGCTCTTCCGCCCCTCACTCCAGAACAGCGTGCGGCCGCACTTCAGAAGGCAGCCGAAGCGCGGCGTGAGCGCGCCGCCCTGAAGCTCCGTCTCAAGGCGGGCGGCGTGACGTTGTCCGATGTCGTGCGCGAAGGCCAGAAGAACGAGATCATCGGCAAGATGAAGGTCTCGGCTCTTCTGGAATCGATGCCCGGCATCGGAAAGGTCCGGGCCAAGCAGATCATGGAGCGTCTCGATATTTCCGAGACGCGCCGTATCCGTGGGCTCGGCGCCAATCAGATCGCATCGCTGGAGCGTGAATTCGGCGCGTGACGTCAACCGAACCCCGGCGCTTCTCTGAGACGCCGAGGTGAGGTGACGCGGTACAACCGTCGGAATCGCGGCCCTGCGGCCCGGTACGATCTTCTCTCATGAGCGATCGCGCCGGAACGGACGGCCACGGTTCCGACACCACCGCCCCCGCACTGTTGACAGTGCTGTCGGGCCCGTCGGGCGTCGGCAAGACAACCCTTGCCAAGCACGTCCGCGAGGTTCACCCCGAGGTGTGGCTGTCAGTCTCGGCCACCACCCGCGCGCCCCGGCCCGGAGAGGTCGACGGGGTGCACTATTTCTTCTACGACCGGCCTACTTTCGAGGACCTGATCGCCAAGGGCGAGTTCCTGGAGTACGCCGAGTACGCCGGCAACATGTACGGAACCCCGCGCCACGCCGTCGAGCAGCGCCTGGACGCCGGCCAGCCGGTCCTGCTGGAAATCGAGCTGCAGGGCGCGCGCCAGATCCGGGCCGCGATGCCCGCCGCCCGCCTGGTCTTCCTGGCCCCGCCCACCTGGGAGGTGCTGGAGCAGCGGCTGCGCGGCCGCGGCACCGAGCCGGAGGACGTCATCGAGCGGCGGCTGGCGACCGGCCGCGTGGAGCTGGCCGCGGAGAGCGAGTTCGACGTGACGATCGTGAACACCACGGTCGAGGCCGCCGCCGCTGAGCTGGTCGAGCTGGTCACCACCGGTACGAACGTCTGATCTGTACTTATCGAAAGGCGGATCAGGAGGTCGGGGCTCGGCAAACTGGTATCCTTGGCGGTCTGGGCCGTGCAGACCCAGAAATGATCTTGCTGCGACAGGAGTCCTCACGCGTGTCCGCCACTGAGCCCGAAGGCATCATCAACCCGCCGATCGACGAGCTGCTCGACGCCGCCGGCTCCAAGTACAGCCTGGTGATCTACGCGGCCAAGCGCGCTCGGCAGATCAACGCCTACTACTCCCAGCTCTCCGAGGGCCTGCTGGAGTACGTCGGCCCGCTGGTGGACACCCACGTCCACGAGAAGCCGCTGTCGATCGCGCTGCGCGAGATCAACGCCGGCCTGCTGACCGCCGAGCCGATCGAGGCCGGCGCGCCCGGCTCGGTCATCCAGTAGCGGCTTCATTCCGGCGCCGACCCCAGGTCGGCCGTCGCGCACTGATCCCATTAGGGTCGAAGCGTGACTGAAGAATCTTCGATGCCGTCGCCCACCGTCGTTCTCGGCGTGGGCGGCGGCATCGCCGCGTACAAGGCCTGCGAGCTCCTGCGGCTGTTCACCGAGTCCGGGCACGCGGTCACCGTGGTCCCGACCGCCGCCGCGCTGCACTTCGTCGGCGAGCCGACCTGGGCCGCGCTGTCCGGGCGGCCGGTGGCCACCGAGGTGTGGGAGCACGTGCACGAGGTGCCGCACGTGCGCATCGGCCGGCACGCGGATTTGGTCGTCGTCGCCCCGGCCACCGCCGACCTGCTGGCCAAGGCGGCCCACGGTCTGGCCGACGACCTGCTCACCAACACCCTGCTGACCGCCACCTGCCCGGTGGTCTTCGCGCCGGCCATGCACACCGAGATGTGGGAGAACGCCGCCACCGTCGAGAACGTCGCGACCCTGCGCCGCCGCGGTCTGCACGTCATCGAGCCCGCCGTCGGCCGGCTCACCGGCGCCGACGCCGGCAAGGGCCGGCTGCCGGACCCCTCGGCGATCTTCGAGTACTGCCGCTCGCTGCTGGCCCGCGGCACCGCCGAGGCCGATCTGACCGGGCTGCACGTCGTGGTCTCGGCCGGCGGCACGCGCGAGCCGGTCGACCCGGTGCGCTACCTCGGCAACCGCTCCTCGGGCAAGCAGGGCTACGCGCTGGCGAGCACGGCGGCCGCGCGGGGCGCGCGCGTCACCCTCGTCGCGGCCAACACCGCGCTGCCGGACCCCGCCGGGGTCGATGTGGTGCGGGTGTCGACGACTTCGGAATTGCGCAATGCGGTGCGCGCCGCGGCCCGGGACGCGGACATCGTGGTGATGGCCGCGGCCGTCGCGGACTTCCGGCCCGCCGAGCCGGCCGATTCGAAGATCAAGAAGGCCGACGACCTCTCAGCCCCTGAGATTCGCCTGGTCCAGAACCCGCACGTGCTCCGTGAGCTCGGTCACGAGCGGATACGGACGGGGCAGACGGTGGTCGGGTTCGCTGCCGAGACCGGTGATGCGCACGGGACGTGGCTCGAACACGGCCGCGCCAAACTCGCGAAATACGGCGTCGACCTGCTGGTCGTCAACGAGGTCGGGGTGGACCTGACCTTCGGCGCGGACCACAGCGCGGCGGTCGTGATCGGCGCGGACGGCTCGGAGGACCCGATTCCGGACGGTCCGAAGGAACGGCTCGCGGACGTCATCTGGGACCGGGTACTTAAGCTGCGGACCCCTACCGACTAAACTGGTGCCGCGGTCGTTTCGATCTTCGTGACAAAGCACGCGCCGACCAGGCGCGTGCGTGTCGTTCCGGGACCGGGGCGTCGCGTCGACCTGTAGTCAGCAGCCGCTGCGAACTGAGGAGTACCCATGTCCGGTACCGTCCGCCGCCTGTTCACCTCCGAATCGGTGACCGAGGGGCACCCCGACAAGATCGCCGACCAGATCAGCGACGCGATCCTCGACTCGCTGCTCAAGGACGACCCGAAGTCCCGGGTCGCCGTCGAGACCATGCTCACCACCGGCCAGGTGCACATCGCCGGCGAGGTCACCACCACCGCGTACGCCGACATCGCGCACCTGGTCCGCGAGACGATCCTGGCCATCGGCTACGACTCGTCCAAGAAGGGCTTCGACGGCGCCTCCTGCGGCGTGTCGGTGTCCATCGGCTCGCAGTCCCCGGACATCGCCCAGGGCGTCGACGACGCCTATGAGGCGCGGGTCGAGGGTGACACCGACGAGCTCGACCGCCAGGGCGCCGGCGACCAGGGCCTGATGTTCGGCTACGCCTGCACCGACACCCCGGAGCTGATGCCGCTACCGATCGCGCTGGCGCACCGCCTGTCGAGCCGGCTGGCCGCGGTCCGCAAGGACGGTACCGTGCCGTACCTGCGCCCGGACGGCAAGACCCAGGTGACCATCGAGTACGACGGGCACAAGGCGGTCCGGCTGGACACCGTGGTCCTGTCGACCCAGCACGCCTCCGACATCGACCTGGACAACCTGCTCACCCCGGACATCCGCGAGCAGGTGGTGGCGCCGGAGATCGCCGCCCTGGAGCTGGACACGTCGGACTACCGGCTGCTGGTGAACCCGACCGGGCGGTTCGAGATCGGCGGCCCGATGGGCGACGCGGGCCTGACCGGCCGGAAGATCATCGTGGACACCTACGGCGGGATGGCCCGGCACGGCGGCGGGGCGTTCTCCGGCAAGGACCCGTCGAAGGTGGACCGCTCGGCGGCCTACGCGATGCGGTGGGTGGCGAAGAACGTGGTCGCCGCCGGGCTGGCGGAGCGGTGCGAGGTGCAGGTCGCTTACGCGATCGGCAAGGCGGAGCCGGTGGGGCTGTTCGTGGAGACGTTCGGTACCGGGCTGGTCGAGGACGTGAAGATCCAGGAGGCGGTGCTGCAGGTGTTCGACCTGCGGCCGGCCGCGATCATCCGGGACCTGGACCTGCTGCGGCCGATCTACCAGCAGACCGCGGCTTACGGGCACTTCGGCCGGGATCTGCCGGACTTCACGTGGGAGCGGACCGACCGTGCCGAGGCGCTGAAGAAGGCTGTCGCGTAGCGGGTTTGGTTTCTTGGGCCCCGGCTTCCCGTTTTGGGGGGCCGGGGCTTTTGCGTGGGCTGACGCCGGGGGCGCCGGGCGGTGTGCGATCGGCACCGATCGGTACCGTCTGATGTCAACGCATTGCGTTCAATACGGTACCGTTCGATTCCGTTCCACACTTCAGCGCTGGCGCTCCCGCGGAACCGATCGATACCATTGACGGTCATGGCGGTACAGGCGCGCGAGCGATTGCTGACGGCGGCCGAGGACCTGTTCTACGCAGAGGGAATCCGCGCCGTGGGGGTGGAGCGGATCCTGACGGTGTCGCGGGTGGGGCGGGCTTCGTTCTACCGGCACTTCGCGAGCAAGGACGAGCTGGTGATCGCCGTCCTGACCCGGACCGACGAACGCTGGCGCGCGTGGCTGCGGGAGACCATCACCGGCTACGGGCTGCCGGCCGTCGAGCGTCCCATCGCCGTCTTCGACGCGCTGGGGGAGTGGCTCGACGGCGCGGGCTACCGCGGCTGCGCGTTCATCAACGCCATGGTCGAGGCCGCGGACCGCAGCAGCCCCGTCCACGAGGTCGCGGTCGCGCACAAGGACGCCGTCACGGACTACCTGGACCGCCTGCTGGCCGAAGCGGGCCGCGACGACCACGAGAGCCTCGCCCCGGAACTGATGCTGCTGGTCGAGGGCGCGCTGGTGACCTCGCTGCGCGAGGGGACGTCGGAGGGCGCGGCGCGTGCCGGACGGATCGCCCGGGTGCTGCTGGCGCGGCAGCCGGACCCGCGGGACGCGGTGCGGCGGCGGTTGCGGGTAGTGACGGGCGGGATTCGGTAGGCGGGCCGGGTTTTGCCGGGCGGCTGCGCTGGCATTTTGTGGCGCCCTTGCTTGGTGTGTGGGTGTGGGTGTGGGTGTGGGTGGCTGGGGTGTGGTGGGTGCGTCGGGTGCGGTTTGGTGGTGGGTTTTAGGAGCTTTTTACGGCTTCGCAGGGTTTTAAGAAGGATCCGCTGGGTGGCGCAGTTCGGTGGTGCCCCGCAGGTTGCGTTGGCGGCCGGCGGTTGTGCGTGTGCACGACCGCGCACCGGTCCGAGTCACTGCGCATGCGTTGCGTAGGCGGCAATCGTCGAGCGTGGTGGGCACCAACAGTCAAAGACAGGGCCTCCGGCGGCGCCTGCGCGGCGAGCGGCCTCGCTCCGGGGAGGGGGGCCGCGCTGTCTGCCGGCGGACACTGCTTGTGGTTGCCTTTGTCCCGGGTTCCCCGTCGCGTCGTCGCCTGACGGAAGCAGACCGGTCCGGTGGTATCAAGTCGGACCCCTGCTGCTGTGGTGCGGTTTCGTGCGACTTGACACCACCGGCCCGGTCAGCTTGGCTACGCCCGCCGACGCGACGGGGAACCCGGGACAACCCCGGCCTGTGGTGTGGACACGGTCCACTCGGGCGCGCACACCTGCGGGTGGTGACGTGGCGTGCCCGAGACGCGGGAATCCTTCCCACAGGTGGGGTTGTCCCGGATCCCTCGTCGCTGTCGGCGGTGCTTGCACAACCAGCCCGGACTGGCGGTGTCCGGCCGAACGCAGCCCGACCACAGCAGCGTGCGATCCGGCTGGACACCGCCAGGCCGGGATGGTTCCCTTTAGGGCGACGTCAGCGACGAGGGATCCGGGACGCGGCGACCAACACACGGACCGCCGCCGAGGCGGGGGGTTGGGGATCCCTCAGAGTCTCGAGTGCCCCCGCCGGAGGCGCCTGCTTTTGACTGTTGGTGCCCACCACACGCGGCCGCCGCCCGCCCACGTGACGTGTGCGCAGTGACTCGGACCGGTGCGCGGTCGTGCACACGCACAACCGCCGGCCGCCAATGCGTCCCCAGGCACACCACCGAACTGCGCCACCCAGCGGATCCTTCTTAAAGCCGTGCGAAGCCGTCAAAAAAGGCCCTTGACTGTCAACCCGCAAACAAACCGCAGCCGCCACCAGCACCCACACATAGGTCAGCAGCGCCCATTTTGTTAGGGCATAATCGCCCCTTATGTGCATGTATACCGGATGCTGCCGACAACTCGGCGGGCTGGGAGCATGCGCATGGTCCCGACCAACCCGACCGACAACGACCACGCGCCGCCATCGCATGAAGCGAGGCGGCGCGCGTCGAGCCCACGCTCCTAGAGCGTCGCCTCCAGCGGGTCCCAGCCCTCCGGCAGCGTCTCCAGCTTCTCCGTCCAGGCCGGCACGTCCTCGAACGCCGCGCTCTGCGTCGAGGCCGCGATCGCCGCCATCACGTCCAGCACGTGCAGTGCCAGCTCGCCGGATGCCCGGTGGGCGGCGCCGGTGCGCAGGGCTCGGGCCATGTCCAGGACGCCGATGCCGCGGCCGATCGAGGTGCCGGTGGCCGGGATCTCCTCGGTGTCCTTGGAGCCTCGGCGGCGGAGGTGCAGGGTGCCGTCGAAGTTGTTCGGGTCCGGGACCAGGAGGGTGGCTTCGGTGCCGGTGATCTCGATGCTCTGGCGGGGCAGTGGTGAGTCGAAGCTCAGTGTGGTGGTGGCGCCCGCGCCGTCGCGGAACTCCAGGAGGGCCGTGACGTGCGTCGGGACCTCGACCGGGAACTCCGTCCCGGCCTTGGGTCCGGAGCCGATCACGCGGGTCTCGCGCGCCTTGTGCCCGCTGGCGGCCACGGTGCGGACCGGGCCGAGCAGCGCCACCAGCGCCGTCAGGTAGTACGGGCCCATGTCGAACAGCGGGCCCGCGCCGTGGGCGAACAGGAACTCCGGGCTCGGGTGCCAGCTCTCCGGCCCCGGACTCTGGAACGCCGCCGCGCCCGCGACCGGTGTTCCGATCAGGCCGGAGCCGACCGCGCGCAGTGCCGACTGCAGGCCCGCGCCGAGGAAGGTGTCCGGTGCGTTGCCGACGCGGACGCCGTGCGCCGCCGCCTCCGTCAGCACCTGGCGCGCCGCCGCCGGGTCCAGCGCCAGCGGCTTCTCGCCGTAGACGTGCTTGCCGGCGGCGACCGCGGCCAGGGCCACCTCGGCGTGGGCCGCCGGGATGGTCAGGTTCACGGCCAGTTCGACCTCGGGCAGGGCCAGGACGTCCGGGACCGGGCCCGAGATCGGGACGCCGAACTCCTCGGCGGCTGCTGCGGCCCGTGCGACGTCGATGTCGGCGATCGCCACGACCTTCAGGTCCGGGAAGCGGGTCAGGTTGCGCAGATACTGCGAGCTGATGTTGCCGGCGCCGATGACCGCGACGCTGACCGGGCCCGACCGCGCCCCGGCGCCCCCGCCGGCGCTGACCCCGTTCGCGCCGCCCCCGCTGACCTCGCTCACGCCGCCTCCAGACCGTTCACGTAGGCCAGGCTCGCGGCCAGCGCCTCGAAGATGTCCGTGGCGCACTCGTCGAACTCGATGACGCGCCAGGCGTCGCGCGGCGCGGCGGCCAGCACGGCCGGGACCGGCATCGCGCCGGTGCCGACGGCCACGTTCGGCTCGCCCTTGACGGCCGGGCCGTCCTTGACGTGCAGCGCCACCACGCGCTCGCCGAGGCGCTCCAGGACCGCCGGGGTGTCGGCGCCGCCGACCGTGGACCAGTAGGTGTCGATCTCGAACACCACCGCCGGGTCGACCAGGTCGACCAGGATCTCCAGGGCGTGCCGGCCGTCGAGGACGGGCTCGAACTCCCAGTAGTGGTTGTGGTAGCCGAAGCGCAGGCCGGCCTCGGCGGCCTTGGCCGCCAGCGCGTTCAGCGTGTCGGCGGCGTGCTTGAGGCCGTCGTGGGTCTTGAAGTCGTCCTCCGGGATGCCGGCCGGCAGGATCGCCAGGTCGGTGCCGATGGTCGCCAGCGCCTCGAACACCGGCGCCGGGTCCGGCTCGCGCAGCAGCGCCATGGCGTGCGCGCCGGAGACGCTCAGGCCCAGGTCGTCGGCCAGGGCGCGGAAGCCCGCCGGGTCGTTCGTCGGGTCGTAGGGCTCGACGGCGGTGAAGCCGATGTCGGCGAGGCGCTTCAGGGTGCTCTCGCGCTGCGTCGAGTCGGTCAGGTGGTCGCGGACGGAGTAGAGCTGCACGCTCGGGTTGCGGGTCATGGCCTGGCCTCGGTTAGAAGTGTTCGGCGGTTAAGCGGTTCAGCGATGGACGGCGGCGTACGCCGCGGGCGGTGGCGGCCCGGCTATCCGACGATGAGGGGCGACAGCGTGCGGTGGGCGATCTGCAGGCCCTGCTTGACCTTCTCCTCGGTGCCGCCCCACACCGGGTCCTCGTGCTCCACGCTCAGCACCCCGGTGAACCCGCCCTCGTACAGCGCGTCCACCACGCCGCTCCAGTCCACCTGGCCCAGGCCCGGGACGCGGTAGCGCCACCAGCCCTCGTCCCAGGGGTGCTCGCGGCTCAGGGTCTTGCCGAAGAAGCCGTAGCGGTCGCGCGCCAGCGGGTCCAGCTGGGTGTCCTTGGCCTGCGCGTGCGGGATGCGGTCGACGTAGGGCTTCAGCGCGGTCACCGGGTCGATGCCGATCCACAGCAGGTGCGAGGGGTCGTAGTTCAGGTACAGCCCGAGGGAGAACATCCACTCCCACAGCTCGGGGGAGTACGCCAGGTTGCCCGGGTACCCGTCGGGGTGCCAGCCCTCCATGACGCAGTTCTCGATGATGATCTTCACGCCGCGCTCGCCGGCGTAGTCGACCAGCCGCGGGAAGGTCCGGTCGGCGAGCGCGATGTTCTCCTTCACGCTCAGCCCCGGGTGCCGGCCGACGAACGTGCCGACGGTCTCCACGCCGAGCAGCGCCGCGGCGTCGATCGCGTGCAGCACGTGCGCGGCGATCTCCTGCCGGCGCTCCTCGTCGGGGTGCAGGTTGTTCTCGTAGTACGCCAGCGAGGACAGCGTCAGGCCGTGCTTGGCGAACAGCTCGGTGACCTCGCCGGCCTGACCCTCGTCGAAGTGCGCGACGTCGATGTGGCTGGCCTCGAACTCCCGGCCGCCGACCTTCGGCCAGACCGCGACCTCCAGGGCGGCGTAATCGTTTTCGGCGGCCCAGGCGGCGATGTCCGCGAGCGGGACCTGCGGCAGGCAGGCGGTGAGAAAGCCGAGCTTCATGGTCAGGACACCTCGATCCAGGAGCGGTGCGCGGCCGAGGCCAGGACCGCGTCGGTGATGTGGGCGGTGCGGGCGGCGTCGGCGAAGGTCGGGAACGCCGGGACGGCTCGGGCGGCCGTCTCGGCACTCTCGGCGAAAGCCCGAGGGTCCCGGATCGCGGCGTAGACGTCCGCGGTGAAGGCCGCGAAGCAGTCGCGGTAGCCCCAGGGGTGGCCGGCGGGGACCGCGTTGATCCGGTTCGCCGGCTCCGACAGCGCGTCGCGGCGGACGATCTCGGTGCGGTCCCGGCCGCCGAGCAGCAGGGACTCGGGGTCCTCGCCGTCGTAGGACACGCTGCGCTCGGCCCCGTCGATCTCGAACCAGAGCCGGTTCTTGCGGCCCGGCGAGACCTGGGAGACGACCAGGGCGCCGGTGGCGCCGCGGTCGGTGCGGAACAGGACCTGGACGGCGTCTTCGGTGGTGACCGCGATCCGCTCCGTTTCCGCCGGTTCCGGCGGGCTTTCGCCCCCGGATCCGGTGAAAGTCTCGCGGCCGGCCGCCGAGCGCTGCGGGAGCACCGTCTGGGTGGCGGCCGTCAGCTCGCTGATCCGGTGCCCGCTGATCCATTCGACCAGGTCGCACCAGTGCGAGCCGATGTCGGCGAACGCTCGCGAGGCCCCGCCGACGGCCGGGTCCACGCGCCAGTTGTTGTCCTCCGGCCGGGCCAGCCAGTCCTGGAGGTAGTGGCCGTGGATGAGGCGGATCGGGCCGAGTTCGTCGCGCCGGACCCGCTCGCGGGCCTCCACGGTCATCGGGTGGTAGCGGTAGACCAGCGGGACCGCGTTCACCAGTCCGGTGCTCGCGGCCAGCTCGACCAGCGCCTCGGAGTCCGCGCCGGTCAGCGACAGCGGCTTCTCGCAGACCACGTGCTTGCCGGCCGACAGCGCCGCCCGGACCAGGGGGCCGTGCAGGGCGTTCGGGGTGCAGACGTGCAGCACGTCGATCTCGTCGGACACCGCCAGTTCCTCGGCGGAGTCGAAGGCGCGGCCCGCTCCCACTCTGGGGGCCGCCGCCTTCGACCGCTCCGGCGTCGAGGCGGCGACGCCCACGACCGAGGCCCCGGCGCGGCGGATCGCGTCGGCGTGGACCGCCGCGACCATTCCCGCTCCGGCTATGCCCGCCCGCACCGTCATCTGCCCTCCCGAGCGCCGTTTTCCCGCCACAGGGGCCGACCCTCACCGGCCCCGGGATCGACGATATGGCCGCTCTTTACGACTGACAAGAGTCATCATTAGGCTTAGTTCTGTCATAAAGAAGCGGCCGGGGATCATGCGCCGGCGGCGGTCGGGAGGGGTCTGATGAACAGTGCCGCCAGGCGGCGCATGGCGTCGCTCAGCGAGCTCGCCGGGCTGGTCGCGGACGGTGCGGCCACCACGCGCTCGGCGATCGTCGGAGCCACCGGGCTGTCCCGGGCGGCCATAGCGCAGCGCGTGGATCTGCTCATCGAGCGCGGGCTCCTGGTCGAGACCGAACCGGCGGTCGCCGACCGCGGCCGGCCGCCGCTGGCGCTGGACCTGTCGGACGCGCGGATCGTCGTCGCCGGCTGCGATCTGGGGGCCACCCACAGCCGGCTCGCGGTCGCCACGCTGTCCGGCCGCGTGCTCGCCGAGCGGGCCCGCTCGATCGACATCAACGCCGGGCCCGACGCCGTCCTGGCCGGCGTGCGCGCCGATCTGGAGGAACTGCTCGCCGAGGCGGGCCGCCCGGCCGCGCATCTGCGGGCGGTCGGGATCGGCGTCCCGGGCCCGGTGGAGTTCGCCAGCGGCACCGTGGTGCGGCCGCCGATCATGGCCGGCTGGGACGGCTGCCGCGTGCCGGCGTTCTTCGAAGGCCGCTACGCCGCGCCGGTGCTGGTCGACAACGACGTCAACGCGATGGCCCTCGGCGAGTACACGCACCGCCAGGCCAGCCGCCACCTGCTGTACGTGAAGGTCGGCACCGGGATCGGCTGCGGCATCGTCTCCGACGGCGTCCTGCACCGCGGCGCCTCCGGCGCGGCCGGCGACATCGGCCACATCCAGCTGCCGGGACACGAGGACGTGCTCTGCCACTGCGGCAACACCGGCTGCGTGGAGGCGGTGGCCTCCGGCGCGGCGATCGCGGCGGCGCTGCGCACGCAGGGCGCGGACGCGCCGCGCGCCGCCGACGTGGTCCGGCTGGTCTCCGAGGGGCACGCCGCGGCCCGGCGGCAGGTCCGCCTGGCCGGCCAGCGGATCGGGGAGGTACTGGCCTCGCTGGTGTCGTTCCACAACCCGGACACGATCGTGATCGGCGGCATCCTCGCGCAGCTGCACGAGGACCTGCTCGCCGACGTGCGCGCGGTGATCTACCGGCGCGCGCTGCCGCTGGCGACGCGGAGCCTGGCGATCGAGACCTCGGTGCTGGGGGAGCGCGCCGGGATGCTGGGGGCGGTGCGGCTCGCGGCGCGGCATCTGCTGTCGGCGGAGGGGATGGCCGGGATCATCGGGGAGGTGTGAGCGGCTGGTGCCATCAGCCGGCGTGATCGGCTGGTGTGGTCGGCCGGCGTGAGCGGCTGGCGTGATCAGCCGGTGTGAGCGGCGAAAATGATCGGCCTCGGCGATCACTCGTCGGGCATACTGCGGCCATGGCGAGTGAGGGGATGTCGGAGCCGGCGCGACGGGCGGTGGCACACGTGGCGGCGCGGTCGGCGGGACCGGCGCTCGACCCGGCACTGCGGGTCACACTCAACTTCCACCCGGACCGCGGCGAGCCCCCGATCCTGGCGGCGCTGGCGACGGCCGGGGTCTACCGCTCGCAGTTCGTCACCGGCACGAGCAACGGCGGCCTCACCGCCCACCCCGGCGGCGACCGCTGGCGCTGGGAGAGCCGCATCTTCGGCGGTGCGTATGACTCGGCCCCGGCCGAGGAACGGCCGGTCTACGGCGCGCTGGACTTCCGCGGTAAGCACGTCGGGGCCGCGCCGAGGTTCGGATCGGCGCACTTCGTGCTCACCGCGGAGGCGGTGGAGCGCGCGACGTTCTGCTACCCGGACAGCTACCTGGAACCGGAGAACTTCGGCGTCGCGACCGCCATGGACCTGATCGCGCTGGCGCTCGCCGACACCGAGGCTGACGCCCTCGACGACTACATCGAGGCGCAGGTCCACGGCCCGGTGCGGCTCGACCGGGACATGGAGGCGCTGGTGCTCGACCCCTGCTATCAGGGCACGGAGGTCGAGGTACTGGCGATGAAACTGCCCTGCCGCCTGGAGTGGCATCCGGGATTCCGGCTGACGCTGGAGGAGATGGCCCGCCACCCGGACTACCGCGGCCTCGAATTCATCGAGCTGGCCCGGGAGATCGCGCCGGCCGACGGCCTGCTGACGCCGCGCGTGATCGGCGAGGCCGCCGCGACCGGGAAGTACGATCCGCAGGCGCTCAAGCGCGTGTGGCACTACGTCGCGCGCTTCGGGGCACCGACCTCAGCAGCCTGACAGCGCCCCGCACGCCGATCACGCCGAAGCCCGCACCACCAAAGCGTTCGGCAGCACCACCGACTCCGGCGCGTGCTCCCCGCCGATCTGCGTCAGCAGCGAGGCGACCATCGCGCGCGCCATGTCCGGCAGCGGCTGGTGGATCGTGGTCAGCGGCGGCTCGGTGAGCTCGGCGACGTCCAGGTCGTCGTAGCCGACCAGCGCCACGTCCTCCGGGACCCGCCTGCCGGCCGCGCGCAGCGCCCGCAGCGCGCCGGCGGCCATCAGGTCGCTGGCCGCGAACACGCCGTCGAGGTCCGGTTCGCGGCGCAGCAGCTCGGTCATCGCGGCCTCGCCGGAGGCCATGCTGAAGTCGCCGTGCGCGACGATGCCGGGCGCGCCGTTCAGCGCCTCGACGTAGCCCAGCAGCCGGTCCACGCCCGCGCACATGTCCGCGGGGCCGGCGATGGTGGCGATCTTCGTGCGGCCGAGGGCGCGCAGGTGCGCGGTGGCCTGGCGGGCGCCGTCGACGCTGTCGGAGTCCACGTGCGGGATCGGCAGGGGGCTCATCGGCCGGCCCATCAGGACCACCGGGAGCGCGGCCTTCGCCAGCTCCTTCAGCAGCGGCTCGTCGCCGTGCAGGGACATCAGCAGCACGCCGTCGACGTGGCCGCCGAGCAGGTAGCGGGTCAGGCGGCGGCGCGCCGCGTCGGCCGGGGCCATCATCAGGACCAGGTGCAGGTCGGTCTCGGCCAGCGCCTTGCCGATGGCGCGGGTGATGCCGGCCAGCATCGGGTCGCTGAAGACCCGCGCCTCCGGCTCGCTGACCACCAGCGCCACCGAGCCGGTGCGGCGGGTCACCAGGGAGCGCGCGGCGCGGTTGGGGGAGTAGCCGAGCTCGGCGATGGCCGCCTCCACGGCGGCGCGGATCTCCGGGGAGACCCGGGTGCCGCCGTTGACCACCCGGGACACCGTCGCGCGGGACACCCCGGCGGCGGCCGCGACCGTCTCCAGCGTCGGCGAGGACGTGCCCCCGCCGTCGCCCCGGCTCCCGGCGCCGCCCCGGCCCCCCGCGCTCACATGACGCTCCCGACGCTCCCGTTGTCTCCGACGATCCGGCGATCCTAACGCCCACCGGCCTTCGCAGCGTGCTGCTTAGAGCTACTGGAGCTGCGCGAACAGATCCACCCCGCTGCCGTCCGGATCGATGACCGACGCATAACGCTGACCCCACGGCGCGTCCCACGGCCCGCGCAGCCCGTGGTACCCGGCCTCCATCAGCTCGCCGAACTTGGCGTCCACGTCGTGCGGCGTCTCGAACTGGAAGCACACGGTCGTGCGCGGGCTGCCGAACGGCCGGGTCCACGCGGAGGTGAAGGACTGGATGGACTCCTCGGTGTCGAGCAGCAGGCGCAGGCCCGGGCCGAGCTCGGCCTCGGCGTGGCCGTGCGCGGCGTCGGAGTCGGTGAACGTGAGGCCGAAGTGCTCGTAGAAGGCGACGGACACGGGCAGGTCTGCGACGACGATGCCGATCGCGGCTGCATTCGCGCTCATGAGGCCGACGATAGTCGCGGCACGCGAGGCTGTCGCGGTGGCGGGCGGCATGCGGTGGCACGCGCCGTCGTGCTCGATCGCGGTACCGCCGTCGCGCTCGATCGCGGCACCGCTGTGGCGTGTGTTACGTCGGCGCGCGCCGGGGCGAGCCACGCCGGACATCTGCTGATTCCTCCGCATCGATGGATCACCGCGCGGCCACTATCCTGGCCCTCGTGACACACCACACACATGATCTGACCGACCGCCTCGCCCGCGCCCAAAAGGCAGCCGCCGAGTCCGGTATGGACGCCCTCCTGATCAGCCCTGGTGCCGACCTGCGCTACCTGACCGGGTACGAGGCGCTGCCGCTGGAGCGTCTGACCTGCCTGGTCCTGCCCGCGAGCGGCGACCCCCTGATGGTCGTGCCAGCGCTGGAGAAGCCCGCGGCCGAGGCCTCCCCGCTCGGCGGGCTCGGCCTGGACATCGCGGCCTGGGCCGAGACCGACGACCCCTACGCGCTGGTCGCCTCCCGGCTGCCCACCGGCCTGCGGACCGTGGGCCTGGACAACCACATGTGGGCCGAGAAGGTCCTGAACTTCCGCCGGGTGCTGCCCGGCGCCGAGCAGACGCTGGCCGGCCAGGTGCTCGGCGACCTGCGGATGCGCAAGACCGCGGCGGAGGTGGAGTCGCTGCGTGCGGCGGCGGCCGCCATCGACGCCGTGCACCGCGGCGTGCCCGAGTGGCTGCGCCCCGGGCGGATCGAGCGCGAGGTGGGCCAGGACATCGCCGACGCGATCCTGGCCGCCGGGCACGCGACCGTCGACTTCGTCATCGTCGGCTCCGGCCCGAACGGCGCCTCCCCGCACCACGAGCTGTCCGACCGCGTGATCCAGGCCGGCGACCAGGTGGTCGTGGACATCGGCGGCGCCATGCCCGACGGCTACTGCTCGGACTCCACCCGCAACTACAGCCTCGGCGCGCCCTCGGCGGAGTACGCCGAGTACTTCGCGGTGCTGCTGGCCGCGCAGACCGCGCAGTGCGAGGCGATCCGCCCCGGCATCACCGCCGAGGAGCTGGACGCGGTCGGCCGCGACCTGATCACCGCCGCCGGCTACGGCGAGAAGTTCATCCACCGCACCGGTCACGGCATCGGCCTGGAGACGCACGAGGAGCCGTACATCGTCGCCGGCTCCGCGCGGCCCCTGGAGCCCGGCATGGCCTTCTCCGTCGAGCCCGGCATCTACCTCGCGGGCAAGCACGGCGCGCGCATCGAGGACATCGCGGTGTGCACCGCCGACGGCGGCGAGCGCCTGAACCTGACCACCCGCGAGCTCGTGGTGGTGGACATCTGATGGTCGCCGTGGAGCGGACTCTCCCCACCGATGAGTCGAGTGCCCTATTTGAGCTGGTTCAGGATCTTTGCGCGAAGGAGCTCGCGCCGCGCGCGGCCGAGTACGAGGCCGCCGAGCGCTTCCCGCGCGAGGTGTTCCGGACCCTCGGCCAGGCCGGCCTGCTGAGCCTGCCGTACGACGAGCGGTACGGCGGCGGCGGTCAGCCGTACGAGGTCTACCTGCAGGTGGTCGAGGAGCTGGCGCGGCACTGGCTCACCATCGGCCTCGGCGTCTCGGTGCACTCCCTGGCCTGCTACGGCCTGGCGAACTTCGGGACCCAGGAGCAGAAGGAGAAGTGGCTGCCGGGCATGCTCGGCGGCGACCAGCTCGGCGCGTACTGCCTGTCCGAGCCGCAGTCCGGGTCCGACGCCGCGGCGCTGACCACGCGTGCGGTGCGGGACAAGGACGACAGCGGCGAGGCCTACACCGTCACCGGTACCAAGGCCTGGATCACGCACTCCGGCCGCGCCGACTTCTACACCCTGATGGTGCGCACCTCCGACGACGGAGCCAAGGGTGTCAGCGCCCTGCTGGCCGAGGCCGGCACCCCGGGGATGTCCTTCGGCAAGCCCGAGAACAAGATGGGCATGCGGGGCTCGGTCACCGCGCAGGTCCTGCTGGACGGCGCGCGGGTCCCGGCCGAGCGGCTGATCGGCGTGGAGGGCCAGGGCTTCTCCATCGCGCTGTCGGCGCTGGAGGCCGGCCGGCTGGGGATCGCGGCGTGCGCGGTCGGCCTGGCGCAGGCGGCGCTGGACGCGGCGGTGGAGTACGCCAAGTCGCGGCAGCAGTTCGGGCACCCGATCGCCGAGTTCCAGGGCGTCGGGTTCATGCTCGCCGACATGGCCACCTCGGTGGCCGTCGGGCGCGCGGCCTACCTGAACGCGGCGCGGCGCCGGGACGCGGGGCTGCCGTACGGGACCGAGGCGGCGATGGCGAAGCTGTTCTGCACCGACATGGCGATGAAGGTGACCACTGACGCCGTGCAGGTCTTCGGGGGTTACGGTTACACCGCGGACTTCCCCGTCGAGCGTTATATGCGCGAGGCGAAGGTGTTGCAGATCGTCGAGGGAACCAATCAGGTGCAGCGGCTCGTTATCAGTAGGACGCTGACGCGGGCCTGATGACAGGCACCGTACAAGCGAATACGTAAAAAGGCGGGCCCCGAGGAAAATCCCGGCATTCCCAGACCGGGACGAATCGGGGCCAACTGACATCTGGTCGCGGATCGTCTTATCAGTACATCGGCGGACCATGTACCGTGCTGCCCATGACGCAGCAGCCGAATCAGAACTACCCCCAGCCCGGGGGATGGGGACAGCAGCAGCCCGCGCAACAACCGGGTGGCTGGGGACAGCAGCAGCCGGCCCAGCAGGGCGGGCAATGGGGGGGCGCTCAGCAGCCCCAGTACGGGCAGGCGCAGCCGGCCCAGCAGCAGTACGGCGCCGGCGCCTCGTACGCCGGCGGCACCGCCGCCAGCGGTGGCGGCGCGACCTGGGGCAAGGTCTGGGGCTTCTACGCGGCCGGCGGCCTGTCCGTGGTCGCGGCCATCGGCGTGTTCCTGGCGTGGGCCAGCATCAAGCTCACGCTGCCCGCCGCGATCGGCGGCCAGAGTCAGACCACCACGATCAGCGCGATCGCCAAGGTCTCGACCTCCAAGGGCGGCCAGAGCGGTACCGCGAAGGACATCGTCGCGATCTGGGGCTGGCTCCTGCTCGTCACCGCCGTGGTGGCGATCGTCGGCGTGGTGCTGGTGGTCGTGATGAAGACGGCGATCGCCGGCTGGGTGACCGTCGGCGGCTCCGGTGGCGCGCTGCTGTTCGCCGTCATCGCCGCGATCTACTTCAACGGCAAGGCCAGCGACGCCAAGAAGGCGTTCACCGGCCCGGACGCCGGCCTGCCGGCGGGCACCAAGTACTCGATCGGCCTGGGCATCGGCGCCTACCTGGCGCTGGCCGCCGCACTGATCGCCGTGGTGCTGGCGGTGCTGGCGCAGCTGTCGATCAACTCCGGCGGCGCCGCGGCCTCCGCCACGCCGGCCTACAACCAGCCGGGGTACCAGCAGCAGGGCTACCAGCAGCCGGCCGGCTACGCGCAGCCGGGTCAGCCGGGCCAGCAGGCCCAGCAGGGTTACCAGGCGCCGCAGCAGGGTCAGCAGCCCCCGCAGGGCGGCTGGGGTCAGCCGCAGCCGCAGCAGGGCCAGCCGGCGCCCCAGCAGGGGCAGCAGGGGCAGCAGGGGCAGCAGGGGCAGCAGCAGTGGGGCAACCCGCAGCCGCCGCAGCAGGGCCAGCAGCAGTGGGGCGGTTACGACCCGGCGGCCAACCAGCCGACGCAGGCTGTGCAGCCCGGCTACATGCCCGGCCAGCAGCCGCCTCAGCAGCAGTAACCACGCCAGCGCACGGGGTACCTTCAGCAGCGGCTGCTGAATCCTGCGTTTAGCACATAGGGGAGCGGCGGTCCGTGGATTCTTCCACGGGCCGCCGCAGTTTTTGTCTTCAGCTTTCGACGGTCGCGTCGAGGTCGACGTCATCCTCGCGCCGCTGGCGCTCGGTGACGGCCCGCCGCAGCTGCTCGAAGCGCACCGGCAGCGGGATCCACCCCGGGGAGCCGGCCAGGTTCATGTTCGCCTCCACGACCGCGCGGGTGTAGGCGCGCTGCATGCCGCGCGGCATCAGCGGCATGCCCGGGGGCCGGCGGATGGCCTCGCCCTCGACGTTGAGGCGGCCGGCGTGGTTGGGCATGACCGAGACCCACAGCGCCTTCGGGCTGCCGTGCAGCGGCTGGACCAGCGTCTCGCGTACCTCGAGCCAGGCTCTGAGGGCGGCGCGGGTGCCGTCGGAGAGCTTCACCGTGTCGTGGACCGCCTCGCTGACCGTGCGGGCCTGGGGGCGGCGGACCACTCGCAGGGTGCTGAGGTCGTCGGCGAGGTCGGCGAGGGTCAGGGCCGCGAGCTCCCCGACCCGGGCGCCGGTGTCGAGCTCCACGCCGATCAGCGCGAACAGCCGGACCCGCCCGGCCGGCGCCCCGGCGGTCTCCGCGCGGCGCGCGAGGTAGTCGCGCAGCTGGGAGCGGGAGGGGCCGTCCACGGTCTCGCGCAGTTCCGGCAGGCCCGGGCGGTCCGCGACCGCGACCAGGATTCCGCCGTGCTCGCCGAGGATCTTCAGGCAGTCGGCGCGGATGCGCATGGAGGCGGTGGTGGCGTGCGCGTCGCCGGCCTTGGCACGGCGCCGGAGCTCGCCGCGGGCGGCCAGGTCGAGGTAGGCCGTTATCGGGCCGGGCTGGAGCAGGTCGGCGGCGTTGTCGGCGGCGCGGAACGGGAAGTCCTCGTGGTTGCGGACCAGCGCCAGCTCCCCGGCCACCCAGCGGAGCTGGCGGGCGCGGGACTTGCTGACCTCGCGCTCGGTGATGACGCGCTCGGTCCAGGCCTCGATCGAGGCGGCGGCCGCCGGGCTCGCTTGCGGCTTCTGCGGCACGGCAGTGGTCCTCTCGGGGGTTCGGCGATCCGGTGATTGGATGACTTGGTGACTCGGTGATTGGACAGATAACTGGCCCTAGTCCCCAAGCCTGCCACATCGTGCCGCCCGGCGGACCGTGACCCACCGTAGAGCAGGGGTCTGACAGGAACCGGACACACTCGAGTGACTGCCGGGGCGTACGTGGCCTCCGCCGCCTGGCGCACCCGGGCGGACGGTGGCGTGATCCGCCGCTTCGGCTGGCATTCTGAGGACACTGACATACCGTGGTCAGTATGAGCGCGCCGCTGCTGTTCCTGGACGTCGACGGGGTCGTGCTGCCCTTCGGCGCGGAACTTGACGATATCGGGGTCGATCTCGGGGTGCGGCTGGCCGCGCTCCCCGGGGAGCTGGTCTGGGCCACCGCGTGGGAACACGGAGCGAACGACGAGATCGCGCCGCGCCTGGGGCTGCCGCGGCTGCCGGTGGTGGAGTGGCAGGCCACGACGCTGGCCGAGGACGCCGTGGACATGCACTTCAACCTGCACTGGAAGACGCGGCAGATCGTGCAGTGGGCCGGCGGGCGGGATTTCGCGTGGGCCGACGACGAGGTCACGGCCGCCGACCGGGAGTGGGTCGCGGACAACCATCCGGGGCGCGCGCTGGTGCACCACGTGCGGTCGCTGCTCGGGCTGACCGGGGTGGACTTCGACGTGCTGGGGCGGTGGCTGCGGACGGTGCGGGACGGGGACGCGGAGCAGAGCGGTGAGCCGGAGCGGGGCGGTGATCCCGACGACCGCCGCCCCGCCGCGTCCTGAAAACCTGCCGCTTCTGAAAGCTGCCGCTCCTGAAAGTCTGAAAGGAGCGACTACTCCCCGAAGCGCCCCATCCGCGCCCGCAGAGCCCGCAGGAACCAGTCGAACACCGGCCCCAGCGCCTCCGGCTCCGGCCACCGGTTGACGGCCGCCAGCAGCCTCCAGTACCGCTCAACACGCGGGTCGGCGGCGACCTCCAGCCGGCGCCACAACCACTCGCGCAGCGCCGGGTCGTCGGGTTTGCCGAAGGTGGCGGCGTACTGCGCGGCGAGCTCGGCGATGACCGGATCCGCGGCCGGCGACTCCGGCCCGATCCCGTCGGCCACGGCCCGGCCGATGCGCTCGCGCACCAGCGCCGTCAGCCCCTCGTGCAGGCCGGTGGTGTCGCCCGCGGCGCGCTCAGCGGCCTGATACTCGGCCATCCGCCGCACGCTCGCCCGGAAATCCGGGTCCTGCGTCAGCTCGGCCAGCTCGATCCACGCCTCGACCTGCTCCGGCGTGGCGTCGTCGGGCAGGTCCGGAGTGGCCGCGCGCACCAGCTCGACCAGCTCGGGATTGGCGTCGACGCCGCCGAAGCAGCTGTCGACGAAGTCCTCGATCATGCGCTTGCGGTCGGCGTCGGACATGCGGGCGATTCTGTGCATCAGATCCATCTCCTGGTGTGAAGCACCCCGCGCTGCCACCGCGCCCAGCACCGCACGTCGCAGCCGCAGCGTCCGGATCTGCACGTCCAACGCCTCGGCGTGCGCGGCGGCGACCTCGGCCAAGGTCGCCTCCCGCGCCAGCACGCGCCGCACGGTCGGCAGGTCGACGCCGAGCTCGCGCAGCGTCCGCACCAGATCCAGGCGAGCGACGGCGCCGACGTCGTAGACGCGGTAGCCGGCCGGGGTGCGGCCGGTCTCCGGGACGACGCCCGCATCGGCGTAGAACCGGATCGTCTTCACCGGGAGTCCGGTGCGCCGGGCCAGGTCGCCGATGGTGTAGAGGGTGTCGTCCGCGCTCATGCGCCTACCTTCGGGGCTCCAGTAGATGGAGACTCAAGTTGCTGGGGGCTCAAGCGTCTTTCAGCAACGCGTCGATGTCGTGCCAGGAGTCTGCGACGATCCGCGGGTTGGTGCCCAGCCGCGTGTAGTACGGCAGCGCCACGAGCGCGATCGACAGGGCCCAGCCGCGCCCGCGCTCCCAGGTGTCGTCGTCCACGCCGAGCGCCGCACGGAACGCGGCCCGCGCCTCGCCCTCGAACAGGTTCCACGCCGGCAGCAGGTCCACGGCCGGGTCGCCGAGCTCCCCGACCGCGAGCGCCACCGGCACGGCCAGCGGCACCCGCGCCGCGAGCCGCGGCAGCCACCGTTGCTCGCGCCGCAGCGAGTCCACGGCGCCGTCGATGCGCGGCAGCCGCACGCACAGCTCTCCTCCGAGGCGGAACATCGCGTTGTCCGTGCCGGTGGACTCCACGCGCCGGATCGCCAGATCGGCCCACTGCGGGAACTGTTCCGCCAGCAGACGCCCCACCAGGCCGGTATCGGTGTCGGTTTCGGTCAAGGCTGGGGGCGCGCAGCGCCTCCGTGGGGGCGGTGGTCGGGAGACGGGTGGGGGCATCTTCGGATCGGCCACGATCCGCAGGGTATGCCGTGTAGGCGGCCGGGTGCCGCAGGATTTACGGTAAGCGCGTGGACGATATCGACAAGCACATCGTGGCGGCCCTGGTCGCCGACGGCCGGATGAGTTACACCGACCTCGGCAAACTGATCGGGCTGTCGACCTCGGCGGTGCACCAGCGGGTGCAGAAGCTGGAGGAGCGCGGGGTGCTGCGGGGGTTCCGGGCCGTGGTGGACCCCGAGGCGCTGGGGCTGAGCCTGACGGCGTTCATCTCCGTGAAGCCGATCGATCCGGCGGCGCCGGACGACGTGCCGGACCGGCTCAAGGGCCTGGAAGAGGTCGAGGACTGCTACAGCGTGGCCGGGGACGAGAACTACATCCTGAAGGTGCGGGTCGGGACGCCCGGGCAGCTGGAGTCGCTGCTGTCCCGGATCCGGACCGCCGCCGAGGTCTCCACGCGGACCACGGTCGTGCTCTCGACGCCGTTCGAGGCGCGGACGCGCGGGACGACGCCGGCCTGAGCCCGGGGCGGTCCGTCAGCGTGAGCTGATCGTTCAGCGTGAGCTGATCGCCAGGGCGAGGGCTGGTCCGGGCCCCGCCCGGGCATACGAGACACTGTTCCGCATGACGAACACCGCCCTGCCCGACCCCGACCGTCCGCTCCCGGCGCGCGTGCTGCTGCGCGGCGGCGTCATCCACTCGCCGGAGGAGCCCTTCGCGACGGCGATGCTGGTCGAGGACGGCGCGGTGGCCTGGCTCGGCTCGGACAGCGCCGCCGACGTCGCGCACGCCAGCTCCGTCGACGAGATCGTCGAGCTGCGCGGCGCGCTGGTGACCCCGGCGTTCGTGGACGCCCACGTGCACCTGACCTCCACCGGCCTGAACCTGCTCAGCCTCGACCTGCACGGCGCGGAGTCGCTGGCCGACGCGCTGGACCGCATCGCCGCCTTCGCCCGAAGCCTCCCGGCCGGCGCGATGCTGCGCGGCCAGGGCTGGGACGACTCGAAATGGCCCGAGCGGCGCGCGCCGACGCTGGAGGAACTGGATCGTGCGGTCGACGGCCGGCCGGCCTACCTCTCGCGCGTCGACGTGCACAGCGCACTGGCGTCCTCGGCCCTGCTCGCCGCGGTGCCGCAGGCGCGCGGCGCGGTCGGTTTCGACGGGTCGGCGCAGCTGCGGCAGCAGGCGCACCATCTGGTGCGCAAGGCCGCGTTCGACCTGATGGACGCCGCGGAGCGCGGCGCGTACCAGTCGGCGGCGCTGCGGCGGGCCGCGGAGCTGGGCATCGGCGCGGTGCACGAGTGCGGCGGCCCGGACATCAGCGGCGAGGCGGACTTCCTGCAGGCGCTGGCAGCGGGGCTGGAGCTGCGCGGCCCCGAGGTGTTCGGGTACTGGGGCGAGTTCGGCGCGGTGCAGAAGGCCTCGTTCCTCGGCGCGGTCGGGGCCGGCGGCGACCTGTTCCTGGACGGCGCGATCGGCTCGCACACCGCGTGCCTGAGCCACGCCTACGCGGACAAGGACACGCTCGGCGCCTCGTATGCGAGCGCTGAGCAGGTGGCCGCGCACGTGGTGGAGTGCACGCAGGCCGGGACGCAGGCCGGTTTCCACGTGATCGGCGACGCGGCGATGGCGACCCTGCTGGACGGCTTCGACGCGGCGGCGGCGAAGGTCGGGCGCGACGCGCTCTACCGGATCGGGCACCGCGTGGAGCACGCCGAGATGATCCCGGCCGGCGGCATCCAGCGGCTGCTGGACTTCGGAATCGTGGCCAGCGTGCAGCCGGCGTTCGACGCGGCCTGGGGCGGCGCCGACGGTATGTATGTGGAGCGGCTGGGCGCCGAGCGCGCCCGCGCGATGAACCCCTTTGCGGAGCTGCAGAAGGCCGGCGTGCCCCTGGCGTTCGGCTCCGACGCGCCGGTGACGCCGCTGGACCCGTGGGGCACGGTGCGCGCGGCGGCGTTCCACCAGACCCCGGAACAGCGCATCTCGGTGCGCGCGGCGTTCGCGGCGCACACCCGCGGCGGCTGGCGCGCGCTGGGCTCGCGCGCCACGGCGACCGGCGTGCTGCGGGTCGGCGAGCCGGCGACGTACGCGGTATGGGACGTGGCGCCGGAGGACGTGGTCGTGCAGGCCGCGGACGAGCGCCTGTCGGCCTGGTCCACGGACCCGCGCTCGGGCGTGCCGGGGCTGCCGGACCTGACGCCGGGACGGCCGCTGCCGACCGCGGCACGGACGGTGGTGCGGGGACGGACGGTGTTCGACTCGGGGCGGCTGGGGGAGGAGTAGAGGGGTAGAGGGGTAGAGGGGGCTGGGGGGTGCGGGGGCGGGTGCGGCGGGGGTGAGCTGCGGTTGGCTGGGCGGCCTGGTTGCGGTTTGGGTGTGGGTTTACAGGCTTTTTTACGGCTTCGCGTGGGTGTGGCTGGTTCGGGGTGCGGTGGTGGCGGGTCGGGTGGTTGGGTGGCGGTGGTGGTGTTCACGCCCCCGGCACCGGTGGGGCCTCGTTGGCTGCGGTCGGTGACGGGGGAAGGTCGCAACCCACAACCAAAACCACAGGCCACGGGCCACAGGCCACAGGCCACAAGCGTGGTGAAGGGCCGGCGCCTCCGGCGGGGGCCTCGGCTCCCTCGGGGAACTGGCGCGGGTCCCTGGGTGGCCGGGTCGGGCGGGGCGGTGGCGGCTGGTGGGGTGGTGCGGTTCGTTCCCCTCGGTCGCGTCGTCAGCCCTACGGGTACAGCGCCGAACCCCGGGAGTAAAGTCCACGCGCTGCGGTCTGGTGGGCCGGGGGCGGTCGGGTACGGCGCGGACTTGACTCCCGGGAACCGGCACTGTAGGACAAGCCCTGCCGACGCGACCGAGGGGAACGAACCGAAAACCAGCCAGGGCTTTGACAGGTTCGGGGTAGCGCGAGCACAGGTCCCTGAGGCTGGCCGCCGGTCGAGCGATCTCCTGTGCTGTGGCCCCCGGTCAGCGCTCCCGCCTGCGGCCTCGATCACGGCAACGCGGCCGCCGCAGGGCAGCAAGTCAGCCCCGCACCGGCAGGGGCCGCAGATCGGCGGGCACAGATCGGCGGGCACAGATCGGCGGGCACAGATCGGCCGGCACAGTTCGCCGGCCCTCGGTCACCACACGGGCCTGGCCAGCTTGCCGCAGCCAGGAACGAGCCTGCCAACCGCCGCCCGCCCATCGATGGACCACCGACCGACCAACCGGCGGCGATCAGCGAACCCGAGCCCGGTATCTTCGGCGACCGCAGCGGCTCCAGCGCCCGGCCCGCGCCGTCGTGCCCCGAGACCATCCACACCTGTGGCTGGTTTTCGGTTCGTTCCCCTCGGTCGCGTCGGCAGGGCTTGTCCTACAGTGCCGGTTCCCGGGAGTCAAGTCCGCGCCGTACCCGACCGCCACCGGCCCACCAGACCGCAGCGCGTGGACTTTACTCCCGGGGTTCGGCGCTGTACCCGTAGGGCTGACGACGCGACCGAGGGGAACGAACCGCACCACCCCACCAGCCGCCACCGCCCCGCCCGACCCGGCCACCCCAGGGACCCGCGCCAGTTCCCCGAGGGAGCCGAGGCCCCCGCCGGAGGCGCCGGCCCTTCACCACGCCTGTGGCCTGTGGCCCGTGGCCTGTGGTTTTGGTTGTGGGTTGCGACCTTCCCCCGTCACCGACCGCAGCCAACGAGGCCCCACCGGTGCCGGGGGCGTGAACACCACCACCGCCACCCAACCACCCGACCCGCCACCACCGCACCCCGAACCAGCCACACCCACGCGAAGCCGTAAAAAAGCCTGTAAACCCACACCCAAACCGCAACCCGCTTACGAGAATCCCCCAAGCTCACACCCGGAATCACCCTGTCGTCTCGCCCCGCCCCCCGCCGCGTTGAGGTCGTGAGCCGCCGCCCCGGCGACCCCGATCCACCACGCCCCGCCCCGCCGCACCACGCCCGGCGCTTTCGACACGGTTCGATCACAAAAATCCCCCGCGCCCTTCCGAGTGATCGTCACCGGCCCCACCGGCTTTCGCCGTCCCCTGCCTGACCTGCGCCTTTGTTGCGTTCGCGCAGGCCACGACTGGTCGGATCACTGGTTGACAGGAGTCCCTGGAGTCCGGGTAGCGTCGGTGACCACGTCCACCGGCCGCACGCGTCGCACGGTGGTCCTGTCTCGTCGCGGTGCGATCCGGCGCCGGGGCGACTCGACGGGGGCACGGCGGCGGATGCGGCGAAAGATGGTGGGTCTTCACCGGGAACCCGGCGGATCCAGTAGACAACGGCGCGCGGGACTCGCAACCAACGGGTCCGCGGCCGGTCCGAAGGGTGCCGCCGGGTTTTCGCGTGCTCGGGCACCCGCCGGCTGCTGTTTCCGCAGCTGCGCTGGACGCTTCTTGATGCTCACCGCCGAAGATGTCCTCCAGCTTTCAAGCAGGTTACGACTGTTTCCCGAACCCCCCAACCTTGAGACCCTGGACTCAGACACCGCTCGTATAGGGTGCGCACAAGGTGTGTCCGCAGATCTTTTCTAGGGTGGGTCCCGGGTGGCGAACGTGGATGAGGCCGGTGCCCGCCGGCGGCGGTGGTTGCGGCGGCCCGGCCGGCCGAGCGCCGAGGCGGTGCGCCTGGCGGCGCTGGCGCTGTTCGCCGGGGCCGCGCTGAACCTGGCCTTCGCTCCGGTCGGCTGGTGGCCGGTCGCCCCGCTGGCGGTGGCCGCGTTCTCGGCGATGGTGTCCGGGCGTACCGGCCGGCGCGGGATGCTCATCGGCTTCTGGTTCGGGACCGGCTTCTGCTGGGTGATGTTCCAGTGGCTGCGGGTCTTCGGCCCCGGCGCGCAGGAAGCCGTCGGCGTCATCGAGTCGCTCTACTTCATCCCGTTCGGGTGGGGCATGGCGCGGGTGTCGGTGATGCGCTTCGCGCCGCTGTGGCAGGCCTGCCTGTGGGTCACCGAGGAGTTCGGCCGCTCGCGCTGGCCCTTCGGCGGCTTCTCCTGGGGCCGGCTGGCGTTCTCCCAGCCGGACTCGCCGTTCACCCCGCTCGCGGCGGTCGGCGGGGCGCCGCTGGTGACCTTCCTGGTGGCGCTGTCCGGCACGCTGCTGTGGCGCGCCGTGGTGATCCTGCGCCGGGACCGGCAGGCCGCCGCGATCAGATGGGCCGCGCTGATGGTCGTCGGGGCCCTGGCGATCCCCGCCGCGGGCTTCGCGGTGCCGTTGCAGTCCCCGGACACCGGGACGCCGGTGCGCATCGCGCTGATCCAGGGCAACGTGCCGCGCGTCGGCTTCGGCCGCGACCAGCAGGAGGCCGCGGTCCTGGACAACCACGTCAAGGAGACCGAGGTCCTGGCCGCCGACATCCGCTCGGGCAAGGCCGTGAAGCCGGACCTGGTGGTCTGGCCGGAGAACGGCTCGGACATGGACCCCTACTCCGACCCCGGCGTGGCCGCCGAGATCCAGCAGGCGGTCGACGACGTCGGGGTCCCGGTGCTGGTCGGCGCGGTGATCAACGCCAACGCCGCGGGCACCAACGTGCTGAACCGGCTGATCGTCTGGACCCCGGACCCCGGCGGCGGCATGGGTGCCACCTACGACAAGACGCACCTGGTGCCCTTCGGCGAGTACCTGCCCTTCCGCGGCATCCTGACCAAGATGATCACGCGGTTCAACATGATCCCGCGCGACTTCGTGCCCGGCCACGGCAAGGGCGTGCTGACCCTCGGCGGGGTCACCGTGGCCGCCGTGATCTGCTTCGAGGTCGCCTACGACGACGTGGTCCGCAACGCCGTCAACGGCGGCGGCCAGGTCCTGCTGGTCCCCAGCAACAACGCCTCCTACATGGGCACCGGCCAGACCTACCAGCAGCTGGCGATCGCCCGCTTCCGCGCCGTCGAGCACGGCCGCTGGACCATGGAGGCCGCCACCTCCGGCGTCTCGGCGGTCATCGACCCGCACGGCAGGATCCTGGCCCAGACCGGCGAGTACCAGGCCCGCTACCTGGACATGCAGGTCCGCCGCAACACCTCGATCACCCTGGCCGACCGGGTCGGCGCCTGGCCGGAGTACGTGTTCGCGCTGCTCGGGCTGCTCGCCGCGATCGGACTCGGCGGCGCCGCCACGACACTCCGGCGTACTCGTGCCCTGATTCCGGCTTTCAGAACTCCAGCCGATACCCTGCCCGGTACCCCGGACGGCGAGGGGGCCCCGAGCGGACCCGCCAGCGACGCCGACCTCCAGACCGCTGTGAAAGGCCGAGCACGTTGACGAACCTGCGCGTCCTGGTGATCATCCCGACGTACAACGAGGCGGAGAATCTGGCCAAGATCGTCGCCCGCGTGCACGCGTCGAACCCGGACGTGCACGTGCTGGTCGCCGACGACAACTCCCCGGACGGCACCGGCAAGCTCGCCGACGAACTCGCCGAGGGCGACGAGCGGGTCAAGGTCCTGCACCGGGCCGGCAAGGAGGGCCTGGGCAAGGCCTACCTGGCCGGGTTCGCCTGGGGGATCGAGCACGAGTACGACGTCATCTGCGAGATGGACGCCGACGGTTCGCACCGTCCCGAGGACTTCCCGGTGATGCTCAAGGCCCTGGTCGAGCAGAACGCCGACCTGGTCCTGGGCTCGCGCTACGTCCCCGGCGGCAAGACCGTGGGCTGGCCGAAGCACCGCGAGATCCTGTCCAAGGGCGGTAACACCTGGGTCCGGCTGGTCACCGGCATGAAGCTGGCCGACGCCACCGGCGGCTACCGGCTCTTCCGCCGCGAGACGCTGGAGCGCATAGAGCTTTCCACGGTCGCCAGCGCCGGCTACACCTTCCAGGTGGACCTGGCGTGGCGCACGGTGCGGGCCGGGATGAAGGTGGTCGAGGTCCCGATCACCTTCGTCGAACGCGAACTCGGCGCGTCGAAGATGAGCACGAACATCGTCGCCGAGGCGCTGTGGCGCACCACGGTCTGGGGGATGCAGTACCGCCTGCGCCGGCTGCTGGGGCGTCGCTGAAAGCTGAGCTGTGCGGCCGGAGCCGATACCGGAACCGATACCGGAGCCGACACCGGAGCCGGATCCAACACCGAATCCGGCCGCGAATTCAACCGGGGTTGGCCCGCGGTTCAGCTGTGAGTTTGTCAGGCTCGGACTATACTCGCCACAGGCCCGGACCGGTGCCGCGGTGCGAGCTGGGCACAAAAAGGCCCGAGCCGCACTGTCGGGGGGATGCAGTGCGGCTCGGGGATCGTGGGCGAGTCACACCCAAGGGGTGACTGCGCTGTTCCTACTGTAGACGTAACGATGGGTTCTGTGCGCGGATGACGCTCTCGCGCCCTCGCACAGAGCCTCCCGCCCGGTCGGATCAGTCGGACGTGTGCGCGGCGGCCTTGCGCGCGCCGGAGCGCGCGGCGGTGGTCTTCGGCTTGCCGGCCGGGGCGGCCGGGGTCTTGACCGAGGACGCCTTGGCGGCGGCCGCCGACTTCTTGGCCCGGCCGGCGATGGTGCGCGCCGGGGCGGGGCGGATGACCTCGTGGTTGGCGATGCCGCCGTCACGCAGCACGGCCAGCCGCTCGGCCAGCACTTCCTCCAGGTCGGCCACCGTGCGCCGCTCCAGAAGCATGTCCCAGTGGGTCCGCGCCGGCTTGCCGGCCTTTTCCTCCGGCGGGGTGCCGTCCACGATCAGGGCCACGGCCCCGCAGACCTTGCACTCCCACGTCGGCGGCACGTCGGCCTCCACCGAGAACGGCATCACGAAGTGGTGCTCGTTCGGGCACACGTACTCGATGTCCTGGCGGGGGGCGAAGTCGATCCCCGCGTCGCTTTCATAGCTGGTCGCGCCGAGGCGCGTCCCGCGCAGTGCCCGCTCGCTCATTGGTGTTCCCTCCAGATCGTCTCACCCGCTCACAACGCGTCGCGGCGCACGTTTTGTTCCGGGGCCGTGGCCGGTCGGCGCGGGCGGGTGTGCTCCCCGAGCCTCCCACGGAACGGTTCCACCGGGCAAAAACGGGCAAACGTCTTGAGTCAGCTCATAGGAGTAGTGCGACGTGGGGTTTATCACACAGCGTGATGACGACCTGGGGAAAGCCCCGAAAGGGCCGTGCGGCACGGACCGTCCCGGGCGGTCCCGTTCGGCCCGCGGCGGCTACAGACGCTCGGGCACCGGATTTCCGGCGGTGCGGATCGCCGTGCGCAGATCGGTCCGCGCCAGCAGCACCAGCCCCAGCACGAAGAACGCCACCAGCGAGATGATCGCCAGCCGGTAGGACCCGGTGAACTGGATCGCCAGCGCCACGGTCAGCGACCCGATCCAGGCCACGCCGTTCTGGCTGACCTCGTAGAGCCCGAAGTACTCGCTCTCCTGCCCGGCCGGGATGATCTGCGCGAACAGCGAGCGCGACAGCGCCTGCGTGCCGCCGAGCACCAGCCCGATCGCGCAGCCCAGGACGTAGAACTGCCAGGCGGCGTGCTTGGTCATCGCGAACGCCGAGGCCAGCAGCACGATCCAGACCAGCAGCGAGCCGCTGATGGTGCGGCGCGTGCCGTGCCGCGCGGCCAGCCGCCCCATCCACAGCGCCCCGCCGAAGGCCACGAACTGCACCACCAGGATCGCGCTGGCCAGCACCGACTGGCCGAGGTCGAGCTCCTTGGTGCCGTAGGTCGAGGCGAAGGAGATGACCGTCTGCACGCCCTCGTTGTAGGCCATGTACGCCAGCAGGAACAGCAGCGCGTTGCGGTTGCGGGACAGCGCGGCCAGCGTCCGGCCGAGCTGCCGGTAGCCGGTCCCCGACTCCGGCCGCTGCGCCTGCGGCAGCCGGGAGGTGCCGGCGGTCAGCCGCCGCACGCCGGCCGTGCCGAACACCAGCCACCACAGGCCCGCCGAGGCCAGCGCGACCCGCGCGGCGTGCGACTGGCTCAGGCCCAGGGGGCTGTGCGCGGTGTAGATGACCAGGTTGACGGCGAGCAGCACGGCGCCACCGAGGTAGCCGACGGCCCAGCCCTTGGAACTGATCGCGTCGCGCTCGTCGGGGGCGGCCAGCGTCGGCAGGTAGCCGTTGGCCAGCACGTTGGCGGTGGAGTACCCGAGCGAGGCCGCGAGGAACAGCGCGCCGCCCCACAGATACGCGCCGCCGGTCACGGTGTAGAACAGCAGCGTGGCCACCACCCCGAGGCCCATCGCGGCGGCCAGCAGGCCGCGGGTGCGTCCGGAGCGGTCGGCGGCGGCCCCGACCAGCGGCAGGACCGCGGCCTGCAGGAGCGCGGCGGCGGTGACGGCGAAGGGGTAGAAGGACTCGGCGCGCACGCTCAGGCCGGCCAGGTGCAGGTAGTGGTTCTCCCCGCCGGCCGCGTTGCGCGCGATGTCGGTGAGGTAGGGGCCGAGGAAGACCGCGGTGACGGTGGTGGGGAAGGCGTGGGCGCCCCAGGCGTAGCGGTACCAGCCTTTGCGGCGGGAGATCTGGGCCGGGTCGGGGGCCGGGTCGGGAGCGGCGGCCGGGTCGACCGTGCGCTCGGCGGCAGGGTTGGTGAGCGTCGGGACGGTGCCGGCGACGGCCGGCCCGGCGGCGAGCGCCTGGGCACCGCCCGCGGCGGCGCCGTCGGCGGTGAACGCGTCGGCGGTGTCGTCGATCGGCATCAGGGCCAGGTCCCTCGTTTCGTCAGCACGGTTTTGAGCGTGTCCAGCCGGTCGGTCATGATGCCGTCCGCGCCCAGGTCGAGCAACCGTTCCATGTCAGCGGCCTCGTTCACGGTCCAGACGTGCACCGGCAGCCCGGCCGCGTGCGCCGCCGCCAGCAGCCGCTCGTCGACCACCACGATCCGGCCCAGCGCCGGCGGCAGTTGGAGGCACGCGGCGGCCAGGTGCGGCAGTGTAGCGGCGTCAGGTGTCTCCCCGGTTCTCAGCTTGCGGGAGGCGCGCCAGATCCGGAACGCCTCGCGCGGTCCGGCGCTGGTGCACAGCTCGGGCCCGAACGCCTCGCGCATCGCGCCCAGCCGGGTGTCGGAGAAGGAGCTGACGCAGACGCGGTCGACGGCGTCGGCGTCCCGCAGCAGCGCGGTCAGCGGGGCGATCGCGTTGGGCTCCTTGACGTCGATGTTGAACCGCGCCTCCGGGAACGCCTCCAGCAGCTCCGCCATCGTCGGGATCGGCTCGTCGCCGATCCGCGCGGTGGCGACCTCGGCGGCGGTGAGCATGCTGATCCGGCCCCGGGTGTCGGTGACGCGCTGCAGCCGCCGGTCGTGGAAGGCCAGCAGGACGCCGTCGGCCGTGGCGTGCACGTCGGTCTCCAGGTACCGGTAGCCGCTCTCGACAGCGATCTTGAAGGCGGACATCGTGTTCTCGCCGGCCGGACCGTCCGCGCCGCCCCGGTGGGCGAACGGGATGGGCCCGGGGTGGTCGAGGAAGGCGTGGCGGGGATGAGCGGCGGACATGGCGGCAAGTATCCCAATCCGCGGGTCACAACTTCATCAAACTGCGCGTGGCGGGCTGCACAGTCGGCCGGTAGTCCATACTCTGATGCGATCGCAGTCCGGGGGGAGCGCGGTTCATGATCTGCTTCAGGGCGCGAGGGCGCGAGCGAGCGTGGGGAGTGCGGGTTGAAGGCGGCGGGCCGGGCGGCGGACGGTGCTGGGTCGGCCGGAGGTGACGACGCCGAGCCGGGAGCCGGTGAGCCCGAGGGCAACGAGCCGGAGACCGGCGAGACCCGGTCGGGCGAGGCCGGCCGGTTACGCCGCGCTTCCGACATCCTCGGCGAGGTCCTGTTCGGCGGCGGTGCGCGGGCCAGGGCGGAGGAGACGACCCCCGACTCCGGCGTCGAGACTACGGAGCCGGTGACCAGCCCCGTACCCAACGCCCCGACCACCCCCACCCCGCCCCCCGCCCCCACCTGGTCCGCCCCCGCCCCCGGCGACGAAGCCACCCGCTACCTCTGCGCGGCCGTCCACCTCGACGCCGCCCTGACTCGCCGCGCCCTGAAGGAGTTCGTCTTCGACGAAGGCCGCGCCCCGGCCCCCTCCACCGGCGTCGACGAGGTCCTGGTGCTCCGGCACGCGCTGGCCGCGCGGACCCGGCGCCTGCACCGCGACCTGGCGCTCGTGGCGCTGATCGTCGTCGCCCTGCTGGTGTCGGTCTGGACGGTCGGCGCCTGGCTGGTCTGGGGCGCCGGTCTGCGCCTGCTGCTCTCCGGTGCCGGCGGCAGCGCGCGCGGCGGCAGCGGGACCGACGGCACCGGCCCGGAGAGCATCGAGGCGCGGCCCCAGTCGCTGTCCCCGTCCCCTGCCGTCACGCCCGCGTTCGCCCCGCTGGCCCGCTTCGTGGCGCTGGTGTGGGGCGTCGCCGGCGCCGGTGCGATCGCCTCCGCCGCCGGCCTGGCTCGGCCCTTCGGCCTCGCCGTCCCGGCGCGCTTCCACGACGCCGGGCCCGGGAGCCCGTTCGTGGCGTGGATCTTCGCGCCGCTGGCCGGGATCCTCACGGCCTGGCTGATCGTCGTCGCCGAACGCCTGGCGACCCGCCACGTGCTGGTCGACAAGCTGCGCCGGGACCGCTTCGGCACGCACCGCTGGGTCACCACCGAGACCGTCTGGGCCCGCCGCGCGCTGGCCGAACTCGCGGCGCGCGCCGCCTCCGACCGCCAGGTCCTCGCCGACCCCGCGCGCCCCTTCGCCGGCTCCGGACGCCAGGTCCTGCGCCGCCGCTGGCTGCTGGAGACCGGCCCGATCCGCTACGACGTCGAGGACCTGATCGAGCGCGTCACCGAGGCGCTGGCCGCCGGCGTGCCGGGCCTGGGTCCGGAGGGCCTGCTGGACAAGGTGGCCTGGGACGACTTCGTGGTCGCCACCGGCCCGGTGCTGGCCGTCGGCCAGACCACCGACGCCTCCCTGCGCCTGCTGCCCTCCCCGCGCGGCACCGCCAACCCCCGCGTCTTCCGCCGCTTCCGCATCATGGCGAACCCGGCCGAGACCGTGGTCACCGTCTACCTGTCGGCCTCCGCAGCCCCGGGCCTGGCCCTGGTCGAGATCCACGGCCTGGTCCTGGAGCCGGTGGCGGCCGGCTACCGGGGCGTGGACCGCCTGCCGGGCCTCGGCGTCTCCGCGGCCCTCGTCGAGGGCTGGCACGCCGCCGCGGCCGTCCCGCGCCTGCTGTTCGCCGCCCCGCGCGGCGCCGCCGGAGCCACCGCGGACCCCTGGCGCTGGCGCCACCGCCGGGCCACCCTGGACCGCGCCGCGGCCGGCGGTCTCCCGGCCGCCAACGGCGCCCGCACGTCGCTGCGCGAACTCGGCGTTGCCGGCGGCTGGCCCGGCACCCGCGGCCCGCTCGTGGACCGCGAGGGCGCCCCGTTCGCCCGCGAGGACGCGAACCTCGCGCTCGCGGTGGTCGAGCGCCGGGTGCGCGAGGAACTTCGGCCCTTGCTGTAGGCGAGCGTGTAGCCTGCGGGCCATGGAGTTCTTCAAGCGGCTTCGCAGGGCCTTCCGCGCGGCCAAGGCGCCGATCTACACCGACCTCGGCACGACGGTGGCGCAGGCCGCCTCGACCACGTCCATCGCGGCCGGGATCAGCGGCGGGGCGCCGTTGGCGAAGGAGAAGAAGGCCAAGCAGAAGCAGGGCGAGTAGAAGCAGGAAACAGACCGGGGCTGAGCTTCGGACTTCGGCGCGGCGCGGCCCGGCCCGGCTGAAACAGTCTTCTCAGCTTGACGCGTGACCGTGACGCGTAACGCGTAACGAAGCGCGCTACTCCGCCTCGCCCCCGCTCATCTCGGCCCACACGATCTTCCCGCGCTCCGTCGGCCGCACCCCCCACCGCTGCGACAGCTGCGCGACTATCAGCAGCCCCCGGTGCCGCTCGTCCATCGCCTGCGTCACCGCCGGCCGCGGGATCCGGCCGTCGCAGTCGGCGACCTCCACCATCAGCCGCCCCGGATGCGAGCGCAGCGCCAGCTGGCTGGTCGTCGCGGCGTGCTGGGTGGCGTTCGTGACCAGCTCGGTCACCACCGACAGCACGTCGTCGGTCAGGTGCGCCAGGTCCCACTCGGCCAGCGTGGACGTCACGAACCGCCGTGCCGCCCGCGCCGCCATCGGGTCCGGGTCCAGGTCCAGCGCCGCCTTGCGGATGCGCGTGGGCCGGGTCCGGACCATCAGCAGCGCCACGTCGTCGTGCTCGTCGCCGGACAGCATCGCGTGCAGCAGCCGGTCGCAGGTGCGCTGCACCGTCTCGGACCCCAGCGGCGCCGAGGAGAGCGCCAGCGGTCCGTCGTCGGCGCGGACGAGCTCTGTCGAGAGCCGGTTCAGGCGCTCCGTCAGCGGCGCGTTGTGGCACTCCACCAGGCCGTCGGTGTACAGCAGCAGCCTGCTGCCGCCGGCCAGCGGCTGGATCTTCTCGTCGAACACCGCCTCCTCGATGCCCAGCGGCATCCCGAGGTCGTCCTCCAGCAGGCTCGCCGTGCCCTGCGGGGTGATCAGCGCCGGCGGCATGTGCCCGGCGCTGGCCCAGGTCAGCACCTCCTCGGCCGGGTCGTAGACGGCGTAGACGCAGGTCGCGATCTGCTCGGCCACCCCGTCGTCGGCCGGCCCCAGCGCCCCGATCCCGGCCGGGTGCGTCCCGGTCGCGCTCAGCGCGTTCAGCGCCGCCGAACTGCTCGCCGCCGAGGCCGGCATCGTGCAGACCAGCCGGTTCAGCAGGTGCATGATCTGCCCCGGCGGCAGGTCCATCACCGCGTACGCGCGCACCGCCGTCCGCAGCTGCCCCATGATCGCCGCGGCCCGGATCCCGCGCCCCATCACGTCCCCGATGACCAGCGCCACCCGGCCGCCGGACAGCGGGATCACGTCGAACCAGTCGCCGCCGACCTGCGTGCCCTGCGCCCCGGGCAGGTACGTGAACGCGATCTCCAGCTCCGCCAGCTGCGGCGGATAGGCCGGCAGCAGCGAGTTCTGCAGCTCCACCGCGGTCTCGCGCTCCAGCCGGTACAGCCGCGCGTTGTCCATCGCCGAGGCCGCCTGGCCGGCGATGCCCTTCACGATCTGCTCGTCGCGCTCGGTGAACCGGTTCGGCTCGGAGTGCCCGAAGTACATCGAGCCCAGCACCGTGCCGCCGATCGTGGTGATCGGCAGCGCCAGGAACGACTTCACCGGCGGATGCCCCGGCGGCAGGCCGTGGAACGGCGCGCGCTGCCCGTAGCGCGGGTCGGCGGTGACGTCGCCGGAGCGGATCGGCGCCGTCCCCGGGAACGCCGCGCCCACCAGCGAGGTCGGCCGCGGCATCGGCAGGTTCTCGAAGCGCTCGGCCGGGATCGTGCCGGCCAGCGCGAACCGGGTCTGGGCCTGGCCGTTGGTCGAGGTCAGGGTGTAGAAGCAGGTCCCGAACTCGGCGTCGATCGCGGTGGTGGCGGCGTCCGTGGCGAGCTTGGCGATCTTGCGGGTGTCCAGCTCCCGGTGCAGAGACTGCCCGATCATGTAGAGCGTCTCGACGATCCGGGTCTCCTGCGTCAGCCGCCGCTGCGAGGCCCGCAGCTCGGCCTCGGCGGCCAGCGCCGCGGCGCCGCCGTCGCCGGGGGAGGCGGGCACCGAGGAGGACGACGGAGGCGGCGCGGAGGCCTGCTGCGGCACCAGCGTCACCGACGGCCGGTGCCCATTGCCGTTCCCGTTCCCGTTCCCATTGCCGTTCCCCGACGGCCCTGGCCCCGGCCCCGGGACGCCGTTCCCGGCCGGCCCGGCGCTCACGCCGCCCCCGGTGCCGCTCGCGCCGCCGAGGCCGGTACCCGTCCCGTTCCCGTTGCGCGCCCCGAACACCTGGTGTCCGGCCGCCGGGGAAGAGGGCGCGAACAAGGGCACTGCCAGCAGCGGCGTCAGCGCCAGCCGGATCGCCGCGGCCAGCGTCCGGAAAAGCGCCGCGGTCTCGGCCGGGATCCGCACCCGCGAATACAGCAGCGCCGTGTAGAGGGACGTGTTCCGCACCCCCGGCAGATCCGGATGGTCCGGCCCGCCGGAGTCCAGCACCGCGCCCAGTGCGATCGCCGAGCGGATCTGGTAGTCGCGCACGAACTCCGGCGTCGGCACATAAGGGCTGCCCAACGCCTCGGGCACATGGAAGACGTCGAACCGGTCCCGCAGTCGCGCCGAGAGCCCCGAGGCCTCGCCGCCGGCCCCGCCGCCGACGCCGTGCGGCCGCGCCGGCACCGGCTCGGCCGTCGGCTGCAGGCCCAGCAGCCGGTCCAGCAGCGCCAGCGCCAGCGGTGCGCGCCGCACCACGTCCGAGGCGGACAGCGGGATCGCCTGGTGGTCGCGGCTGTTGCGGCGGTCGCCCCAGTGCGGGTGGTCCCCGGAGGTGGCCAGCAGCGTCAGGTAGGGCAGGCCGTCGTCGTTGGCGGCCGCCGCCGGGTCCCGGGTGTTGACGTAGGAGCGCAGGTCGGGGGTGAGGCGGTCCCAGGTGACGGTGTGGAACATGCGGGCCAGGGCGAACGCCGGCCGGCCGGTCGCGGGGTCGGTGAAGGCGTGCCGCAGCCAGTCCACGATGGCCGCGGAGCCCTCCTCCATGGTGGCGGCCCCGGCGGTGGCGGCTCGCAGTTCGCCGGAGGCGACGACCATGTCGGTGACCGAGAAACCGGAGAGGTCGAACGCCGACGCCATTCCCGCCGTCCTGTGGGTGGTCCGTGCGGACCCCGGCGGGGGCCCAGACACAATCATGCCGACACATCCTCACCGTGCGCGGTCGTTTGCCCCATCCGGCGCGGCGCTTCCGCCCGGTCGGGTGGCCGTCCGACCAGCGGCCCAGCCTTGGACGTCATGCCCCGGAGCGGTCGCGGCGATAGCTGGTGCCCCCGATCGTGGCACCGGGACCTGAAGATCAGGGAAATGTCATTCCCGGCGGGGCCGGGGACGGACGACGCCGGGCCGGGCGGGGCAGCACAGCAGCGCCACACCACCGGCTTCACCCGCCGCGTCATCCTCCGCTCCCGTCTCAGCCTCCGCACTCGTGCAGTTCAAGGTAGCCAGTCAACAGCGCGACGGCTATCGCGCCGAGGTGCGGAAACCGAACGTGGTACCAGAACCATGATTCCGCAGCCGGCACGAATGTCAAACCACTGACAAAGATGGGGCTGCGGAGGTTGGCGGGGTTTGACAGGGGCTTATCCGGCCGGATCAGTGCTTTCCGAGTCCGCCGAGCAGCGTGTTGGTCACCGTTCCGAGCGTGCCCAGCACCTCGCCGAGCAGACCGCCCAGACCGCCGTCGCCCCCGCCGCCGGTTCCGTTTCCGCCGTTCCCGCCGCCGGGCTGCGAGGGCGAGGACGTCGGCGTCGAGGTCGGGCCGCCGGGGGTGGTGACCGGACCGCTCGGACCGCTCGGGGTCTGCGTCGGCTGGCTGGGCTGGCCGGGCTGGCTCGGCTCCCCGGTCGGCGGCGTCCAGGGCCGCGAACGGGTCACCGGGGGCGGCGTGGTCGTGCCCTGCGAGGTCGGCAGCGGGTCGTTCGTCCCGTAGGTGCGCGAGGCCGAGGGAGCCGCGTGGGTGGGCTCGTACTGTATGCGCGGATCCGTGCCGCCGGCGTCCGAGGGTGTCACCGAACCGTTCGCGCTGGGCACCGGATCTCCGGGCGCCGCCGTGTCCGCGACCGGCGTGTCGCCGGTCACCGCCACCGCGGGATCGGCGCCCGCGCCGGACGTCGACGCCCCGGGCCGCGCCGGAGCGGAGTGCGCGGACGTGCCGGCCGCGGCGGGGGCGCCCGCGCCGGTGTGCAGCACGGTGGCCACCGCGGTCACCGCCCCGATGCCCGCGGCACCGCCCAGCAGCGTCTCAGCGGTCTTGCGTATCGGACCGGGTTTTCTGTGCCGGGTCGCCACGCGCCCCCCACCTCCCCATCTCGCCGCGCCCCGCTGGGCTGCGGACCTGACGGTCAGTGTGCTGCCAGCAGCGGGGAGTACACGCCGAGCCAACCCCTTGTTCCCTCGAAAGAGCGATCAAAAGACCTCGGAAAGTCCGGCTCCGGCTCTCGCATGCGCCGCAGCGAGGGCCGGAGCCGGGGAGGGGGAGCGCGATGCGCTCAGTTCGAGGTCGGCGTGAGGCCGACGTGAGGCCGGCGTGAGCTCCGATCAAGCTCAACCGGACCTCAGCCGGACCTCAGATCGAGCTCAGTTCGGACTCGGACTCGGACTTGGAGTTGGACTCGGCCGCGGTTCGAGCCCGGTTCGGTGCGAGCTCGGTTCAACCTCGGTTCGGTTCGAGCCCGGTTCGAGCCCGGTTCGAGCCCGGTCCCGGTCGTGGCTCGGAGCCACGTTCCGAGCTCGGCTCAGCCGTTCACGCAGTGGTTGTCCTCGGCACCGGTGCCGAAGCTGCCCACCGACACCGCGTCGCCGCACAGCTGCACCGGCGCGTTCACCGACGCCTGCACCACGTCGCCGGACACCGCGCCGGGGTCGTTGGACGTCGCGGCGACGGCCTTCGAGGAGGTGTCCAGGTCGTCGCAGGAGTTCCCGGCGACCTCGGAGTCCACGCCGGCCGCCGTCCCGGTCAGGCCGCAGCCCTGCACCGGGGTGTTCAGCGCGCCGCCGACGACGTCGCCGGACACCGCGCCCGGGTCGTTCGCGGCCTCGCCGCGGACCGAGGAGCGGTTGTACCAGGTGGTGCAGCGGTTCTCCAGGGCGTTGTCCACGGCCCCGGCCAGGCTCCCGGCGTCCCCGCACACCTGCACCGGCACGTCGCCCGCGGCCTGCGCGACGTTGCCGGCGGCCAGCCCGGGGCTGTCGGCGGCGGCGCCCTCGGTGGTGGCCGAGTCGGCCGCCGCGGCCGCGCCGGCGCTGCCGACCATCAGCGAGCCCGCGGCCAGCGAGAGCAGCAGACCCTTCTTCACGAACCCGTGCATGGATGTCCTTGAGGAGTCGACGAAATCACGAATCGGGGTGAACACAGCACCCCTTTGGTGATCGTCAACGACCGTCCGCGCTCCGGGTTGCGGCACAGCGCGGGCCGACCGTCCGGATGTCAGCCATCCGGGCCAGTCGGCCCACCATCACACCATCCGAACAGCGCCTACCGGGTCAGCTTCGGCAGCACCTCGCGCCCGAAGACCTCGATCCACTCGGCCTGGTTGCGGCCCACGTTGTGCAGGTAGATCCGGTCCACGCCGAGGTCCAGGAAGGCCTGGATGGAGGCGCGGTGCACGTCGGGGTCGGAGGAGATGACCATGCGGCCCTCGAAGTCCTCCGGCCGCACCAGCTTGGCCATCTGCTCGAAGTCGAACGGCGAGCGGATGTCCTGCTTGGGGAACTTCATCCCGCCGTTGGGCCACTCGGTCACGGCGTTGGCCAGCGCCTCCTCGTCGGTCGTCGCCCACGACAGGTGCAGCTGCAGGATCTTCGGCATGGTGTCCGGGTCCTTGCCGGCCTTGCGCGCGCCCTCGGCGAAGTTCCGGAACACGCCCTCCACCTTGGAGTGCGCCGCGCCCGGGGTGATGATGCCGTCGCACAGCTCACCGGTCTTGCGCGAGGTGTAGGGGCCGGCGGCGGCGATGTAGATCGGCGGCGGCGCGGCCGGCAGCGTCCACAGCCGGGTGGTCTCCAGCGTGTAGTACTTGCCGGAGTGCTTCACGTCCTTGCCGGTGAACAGCTTGTTGATCACTTCGATGGCCTCGAACATCATCGCGACCCGGGTCGGCGCCTCGGGCCAGTACCCGCCGATGATGTGCTCGTTCAGGGCCTCCCCGGACCCCAGCCCGAGCCAGTGCCGCCCCGGGTACATCGCCTCCAGCGTCGCCGACGCCTGCGCCACCATCGCCGGATGCATGCGGAAGGAGGGGCACGTCACGCCGGGGCCCATGTCGGTGGTGGTGCGCTCGCCGATGGCGGTCAGCACGTTCCACACGAAGGGGGCGTTCCCCTGCTGCGGCACCCAGGGCTGGAAGTGGTCGGCGGCCATGGTCCCGGTGAAGCCGTGCTGCTCGGCCAGCGCCGAGTACTCCGTGACCTCGATCGGACCGAACTGCTCCAACATGGCGGCGTAACCGATATGCGGTGCACTCACGACTATGGCTCCCTACGAAACTCCGAACATGTTCACTGCTACGTCATAGCCGACCTTAGAGCAGGACCCTGCACCTGTCGTGCGGGGCGGCTGTGGTGTACGGCACCATGGCCGGAACGTTCAAGACGCCCCGGGCGCCCCGGCGTAGCTTCGGCTGCATGACCGCGAACCAGACCGCCCAGATCACCGAGCGCGCCGAGACCTTCCTGTGGACCTCGGGCCGCGTGCTCGAACAACGCCGCTTCGAAGTCCTTTTCGGCCGGGCTCCGGACGGTTCCGGCTTGGCGGCGGCGCTCGCCGCGTACCGGACCGCCGACGGTGCCTACGCGTACGGACTCGAACCGGACATCCGCGGGCCCGAGCCCCAGCCGCTGACCGCAGCCACGGCCCTGATGATCCTGGAGGACGCCGGCCGGCTCGACCCGGCGTCGGTGACGCCGGTGCTGGACTGGCTGAGCACGGTCACCACCGCCGAGGGCGGCGTGCCGGCGGTGCTGCCGACGCTGGGCGCGTACCCGCGTCCGCCGTGGCTCCCGGTCGCCGCCGAGCCCGCCGCCGACGTCCTGTCCACCGGCCAGATCCTCGGCCCGGTCCTGCGCAGCGGGGTCACGCACCCCTGGATCCCCGGCGCGGTGGAGTTCGCGCGCCGGGGAGTGGAGGCGATGGAGCAGACGCACCCTTACGGAGTGGAGTCGGCGCTGATGTTCCTGGCGTCGGCGCCGGACCGGGCCTGGGCCCGCGAGCAGGCCGACCGGCTCGGCAAGCTGCTGCGCGAGCAGCGCATGGTGCTGCTGGACCCCGCGCACCCGGAGGACACGCCGGTCGCCCCGGGCTACGCGCCGGGGGAGTACCACCTGCCGTACGACTACGCGCCGAGCCCTGACAGCCTCGCCCGGGCCTGGTTCAGCGACGAGGAGATGCAGCGGAGCCTGGACCACCTGGCGGCGTCGCAGGACTCGGACGGCGGGTGGCCGATCTCCTGGGCGAAGTGGTCGGCGACCACGGAGGTGGAGGCGCGGCCGGGGGTCACGGTGAAGGCGCTGCGGGTGCTGCGGGCTTACGGGCGGTTGTAGGGCGCAGGCGCAGACCCGCGAGGCGTTTCTCTGCTCGCGGGCTGCTTTGTGTCGCCTCTACCTCTACCTCTACCTCTACTTCGCCGGCGTCAGGACCGCTTCGATCAGGCGCTGGCTGAGCGGGCTCGGCGCGGAGAAGTCCACGCTGAGGTTCGACACCGAGTACACCGCGCGGATCGACAGGTCCCTGGTGGCGAACATGCCGTTGGCGTAGCCGTCGTCGTGCCCGGTCTTGCCCCACAGGACCACGCCGTTGGGCAGCTTCGTGGACATCAGCCCGGCGCCGAAGCAGGCCACCTTCGGGCAGGAGCTGCCGTTGACGAACGGCAGCGGCTGGCCGGTGCTGTCGGTGGGGATCGCGAACAGCTCGTTCTGCTGCGCCGGCGGCAGCAGGCGGCCCTGCATCAGCGCGGTGATGAAGTGGTCCAGGTCGGCGGGGGTGGAGATCAGGTTCGAGGGGTCGCCGCCCTGCTCGCTGACGTCGATCGGCCGGCCTTCGTCGTCGGTCATGTAGCCGTGCAGGTAGGGGCGCGGCATGACCGGGTCGTCCTCGGGGACGGAGGTCTGCGTCAGGTGCAGGGGCCGCAGGACGCGCGCGGTGAGCTCCTGCTTGTAGGAGTGGCCGGTGACGTGCTCGATGAGCGCGCCGCCGATCCGGAAGCCGAGCGAGTTGTACTCCTGCTCGGTGCCGGGCGCGAAGTGCGGCCCGGGCCCCGGCCGGCCGGCGGGGCGCAGCGTCTCCTGGATGATCTGGTCGAACGTCCGGTAGGTGTAGCGCGTGGCGATGACCTGGTCGGTGCTCACCGGAGGCGCGCCCTCGTCGACGTCCGGCAGTCCGCTGGTGAAGTTGATGAGCTGGCGGACGGTGATCGGCGCGAATTTGTGGGGCAGCAGGCCGGGCATGTAGTGCTGAATGGTCTGGTCGAGGTCGATACGGCCCTCCGCGGCGAGCTGCAGGATCACGACGGTCTCGAACGTCTTGGCGATGCTCCCGGCGTGGAAGTGCGCGTCCGGCGGGATCTGCCGACCGGTCTCGGCGTCGACGGTGGATCCCGTCCACAGCACGCCCGGCTCCCCGACGCGGACGATGTCGCCGGCGGCGTCGTCGCCGGGCCGGGTCTGGATCGCGGCTTGGAGCGCGGCGGGGTTCAGCGGCGGGAAGGCGGGCGCCGCGCTCGCTGCCGAGGCGGCTGCGCCGGACACGGCGGTGAGGCCGGCGAGCGTCGAGCAGGCGATGGCGAGGACCGCGGCGCGGCGGACGAGAGGGTTCACGATGGCTCCCCGTAGAAGATCGGTTGGGTGACGCAGAACGCAGAGCAGCAGGGCTTTGCGACGTGATCAATTCTGCGGAGCCACCGCGGTGCGGGAAATGGGGCTAGCCCTACTCGCCCGACCCGAGCAATTCGGTCGGCGTCATCCCAGCCAGCCGCCGCACCTCACGGGTGAAGTGCGCTTGAACAGCCTGACCACCTGCTCGACCGCCGCGTCGGGCTCATAACGCGCCGCGAGCGCACCCACGTACCTCTCCAGCACCCCCGCCACGGCCTCCGGCGAATCGGCCGCAGCCGCCAACTCCTTCAACGCCGCGACATCCGAGGCCACCAACTCCAACGGCACCTGCACATCCCGCACCTCGTCAACCGGCATCCGCCCCACCACCAGCCGCGCCGCCCCAGGCCGCAACCGCACCCCCGCGAACGCCGACCCCGCCGCCAACTCCTCGACCCACGGCCCCCGATCCGGCCCGACGAGCCGCAACGTCCCCTCATGCCAGATCAGGTCAGTGCAGCCGTCAGGCACGACCACCTGCCGATGCGCACCGGCCCCGACAGCCACCTGCGTCCACGTGCACGCCACAAAACGGCCCGGCGCAAACCGTGCCCGCTGCTCCGCATACACCGAGGTCATCACCCCCGACGCTACCCCCGCGCACCGACATGCGCGCCGGTGCGGGAGGCAGCTGGATGGCCGCCGAACCGCCGTGCCCGCGCCGCCTACCCCACAACCGGGAAAGCCACCGGACTCCGCAACCCGCCCGCCCCCACCGCCCGCACCCCGAACTGCACGTTGTCCTTCGCGATCGGCAGCGTCACCGTCGTCACGTCCCCGACCGCCAGCGCCTCGGTCCACACCGCCGCCGTGGTCTCCCGCAGCACCACCTCGTAGCCCGTCAGCCCCGCGTCGTCGCCGCGGGTCCAGGTCAGCGTCGTGGCGTTGGTCCCGCTGAAGTTCGGCGGGGGCGTGGTCAGGATCGTCACGCCCTTCGGCGTGCCGGGCCCGGCGGCCAGGGACCACAGCGTCGCCGCGTTCACCCGCGTCACGCGCGCCAGGTAGTCGAAGTCGCAGAACTCCGCCAGGTCGCCGTACTGCACGCCGTCGGCGACGCGGGTGTCCTGGTGTTCGTGGTTGAAGTTCTCGCGCGGCTCGGTGAACCGCCCCGCCGGGTACGCCTGCTGCAGGAACGAGATGTGGTCGCTCCCGCGCAGGTAGCGGTCTCGGCGCCAGACCACGCGGATGTCCATGTCCGTCGCCTCGTTCACCGCCACGTCCTGCGCGAAGCGCGCCAGCTGCCGCGAGGGCCCGTCGTTCTCGCCGCCGACCTCCTGGAGCACCGCGGCCTGCGCCGGGGTCTCCGACGTCGGCACGCCCTCGACGAACAGCCGCACCGTGTGCGGCTCCGGCGCCGTGCCGTCCCAGGCGCTGCTGGCACCGACGATGTCGTTGCTGAACATCCCCTGCACGTCCGCCCCGGACGCCTTCATCTGCGCCGCCATGTACGCCGAGCCGTAAAGTCCCTGCTCCTCCCCGGCGACCGTGGCGAACACCAGCGTCCCGGCGAAGCTGCGGGTGGCGAACAGCCGCGCCATCTCCAGCACCGCCGCCACGCCCGAGGCGTCGTCGTCGGCCCCGGGCGCGTCGCTGGTGAAGTTCATGACGTCGGTGACCCGCGAGTCCAGGTGCCCGGTGACCACGTACACCCGCTCCGTCGCAGCGGTGCCCTGCAACGTCGCGATCACGTTCGTGATCGTCGTCGGCACCGGGATCCGCGAGGACACCGGCTGCACGAAGCTCTGCCGCGCCACGGTCATCCGCCCGCCGGACGTCGCCGCGATCGCCTCCAGCTGCGCCGCGACCCAGTCGGTGGCCGCGCCGATCCCGCGCGCCGGATCCGTCTGGCTGGACAGCGTGTGCCGGGTCCCGAACGTCGTCAGCTTCAGCACCGTCGCCTTCAGCCGCGCCGGATCGACCTGCGCCAGCAGCTCGCGCAGCTCCCGGCTCGGCTTCTGACGCCCGATGCCGATCGGCGTCGTCCCGATGCCGTGCGCTGAGGCGGCATCCGCGGACGCCGCCGCGGACGCCGGGGCGGCAGCGAACGTGGCGGCGGCCCCCACGACCGCCGCGCCGGAAAGGGCCTGCCGCCGGGTCGGGCCCGAACGAGGAGATCCATGCTCTGTCACGATGCGCCTCCGGAGAACAGGGGGAGTGGCCGTCGCTGCGGAACCTACTCGCGACCGGGCCCCGCGCAATGGGATAAACCTTCTTTACTCGATTCCTACACGCCCCATGTCAGCCTGCTGCGGTGAATCGTCGAGCTCTGCGCACCCTCAGCGCCCTGCCTGTCGTCCTGCTGGCCGCCACCGCCTGCCAACCGGGCCGGAACGCCGCAGCCGACACCTCGTCGCGGGTCACGGTCCAGCCCGCGGCCGCCGCGTCCACCTCCGCCGCCGCGCCGTCCACTTCGGCCCCGGCCGAGGCCGCGGCCAACTCGGCCTCCACCGCCTGGATCACCTTCGCCGGCAACCACCTGACCTACGGCTCCGACTCCCAGGGCAACCGCATCCCGGACTTCTCCTACGCCGGCTACGCCAACGGCAAGTCCCCGCTCCCCACCGCCCCGGTCGCCGTCACCCTCCAACCCGACCCCACCGGCGACGACACCGCCCGCATCCAAGCCGCCCTCGCCAAGGTCGGCGCCCTGCCCCTGGCCCCCGACGGCCTGCGCGGCGCCGTCCTCCTGGCCCCCGGCACCTTCCGCCTCGCCGGCGCCCTCACCATCAGCGCCTCCGGCGTCGTCCTGCGCGGCTCCGGCTCGGGCCCCTCCGGCACCCGCCTCGTCGCCACCGGCGCCCCGCGCGCCGTCGTCACCCTCGCCGGCACCGGCCAGCGCCAGGCCGCAGGTCCCAAGGTCGCCGTCACCGACGCCTATGTCCCGATCGGTGCCACCACCTTCCACGTCGCCAGTACCGCCGGCCTGAAGGTCGGCCAAAACGTGGTCGTGCAGCGCCCGCAGGAGCAGAACTGGATCCATGCCATCGGCATGGACAAGATCCCGCAGCGCTCCAGCGGCGGCACTGTCCAGTGGAAGCCCGACACCGGCCTGCAGTTCGAGCGCACCATCACCGCCATCTCCGCCAGTACGAACACGGTCACGATCGACATCCCGCTGACGAACGCCCTGGAGAAGCAGTACACGCACGCCGTGCTCTGGCCCTACACCTTCCCGGGCCGCATCACGAACGTCGGCGTCGAACACCTCTCCGCCGACGGCCTCGCCTTCACCACCGCCCCGAACTACGCGACCCAGGGCTACTTCCAGTCCGCCTTCGCCTCCTTCGGCGCGGTCGACGGCGGCTGGGCCCGCGACATCGTCGCCGACGACTTCGGCTCCGGCATGGGTGACGTCGGTGAGAGCGCCAAGCGCGTCACCATCGAGGACACCTCCGCGCTCGGCATGGAGAAGGCGATCCCGCAGGACATCCACGCCCAGCCGGTCGCCTACACACTCGCCGGCCAGCAGTCCCTGGTCCTGCGCTGCCAGGTCTCCGGCAGCAACCTGCACGCCTGGGCCACGCAGGCGCTGACCGCCGGCCCGAACGTCTTCAGCGACTGCACCGCGACCGACGTCGGCGGCAAGCGCTTCGACGCCGGCCCGCACCAGCGCTGGGCCTCCGGGACGCTCTACGACCACCTGGTGATGCGCGACGGCAACGGCGGCACGTCGCCGACCGAGCTGTCGCTGATCGACCGTAACAACGAGGGCAGCGGCCAGGGCTGGGCCGGCGCGACGCAGGTCGCGTGGAACACCGACACCGGGACCTACGCCTTCCAGAGCCCGCCGACGTCGTACAACTGGGACTTCGGCGCGCTCGGCAAGGCCTCGGCGCCGCTGGTGCCCGGGTTCCCGGCGGTGACAGTGTCGGCCGGGACACCGGTCGCGCCGGTGTCCCTGTACGCCGAGCAGCTGGCCGAGCGCCAGTAAGTACAGTAAGCACGCTGTGTCGGGCTGGCCGCCTACGCCTCGCGCAGCAGGATCCCGCGCACGTAGGCCGCCTGCCCGGCATGCTGCAGCGTGTCGGACACGACGCTGATCAGCCGCACGCCCAGCGTCACCGGCGGGTCCCACCGGGTGTCGACGACCCGGTCGAAGTCGTCGTCCGCCAGGCCGCTGACATAGGCGACGGTCGCGGCGTGCACGGCGTCGTGGTACTCGGTGAGCACCTCCACCGACGGCACGTTCAGCTTGCCGACCTCGCGCGAGGACTGCCCGTAGCCGACGGCCGCCACCGGGTACGGGGTGCCGAACTTCGCGTCGAAACCCTGCGCCGTCCACACCTGCTCGAACCCGGCGACGTCGGCGACGTGGTCGTCCTGCACCCGCGTCAGGTGCCAGACCAGCCAGCCGACCGGATTCGCGTCGTCGTCCAGGCGCCGGTGCAGCTGGTCCAGGCTCAGGCCGTCGACGGCGGCGTGGACGCATTCGTTGACCCGCCCGAAGGCGTCGACGAGGAGATCGTGACCTTTCATGGGAGCACGGTATCGAAATCCGGTGGTCTGGACGGCGGCGGCGAGCGACACTCGGCGCGATGACAGCTGACGAACAAACCGAAACCGCAGACGACGACTGGTCCTACGCCAGACCGGGATCGCTGGAAGGAATGCTCCAGCGCGGCCGGGGCCAAGGTGCCTATCGGGCGATGACCGATCCGGAGGCGCCGGCGCTGATCTATGCGTGCCTGGCGCGCGACCACCGCTACATGACCACGATCGACGAGCGCGAGATCTACCTCGCCCGGCTCGTGCGCGACCTCCGCCTGCCGCTGGACCCCGTCGCCGACTGCGGGTCCGACCTCGCGGCCCAGGTGCTCCGTCTGCTGGGCGACGCCGACGCCGACGCCGTATCGGGCGAATCAGAGGCCGAGGACGCCGATGAAGTCGTCAAGCGCATTCAGATGAAGCGCGAACGCCCCTACCGCGACACGCCCCACGACGAGCTGTTCGCCCTCCTGCGCGCCCCCGCCGCCCCTGGCACCGCCAACGACGCCAAACGCCCGGTCCTGTTCGAACTGGCGCGGCGCGACCCGGACCCGGCGCTGCTCGACCTGGCCGAGGAGCTGGTCCACGGCGACCCGCCGCGTCCCATGTCCGGGCTTCCCCGAGCGGTGCGTCTGCTCGGCGCCGCGGCCCTCGACCACGCCCGACGCTGGGTCGTCGACATGGACCACCACCCGCTGGCCTTCATCGGGACCTCCGTGCTGAGCCACCACGGCGACGAGACGGATCTCCCCGTTCTGCTGGCCCGCTTCGACCAGCGGGTCCGCCGGCACGACTGGTGCGGCCTGTCGGTGTTCACCGACGCCTTCGCCCGCATCGGGCTGCCCGCGGCCGCCGTCGGCGACCGGCGTGTCAGCTGGCTGTGGCGGAACTCGCCGCACTCCTCCGAACGCATCGACTACCTGAAGGCCATCGTGGCCCTGAACCCCTACGACTCGGGCTGGTTCCTCGGCGACGCCCTGCTCGACTGCGAGTCGCAGGTGCGGCTGCACGGCGTGGAACACGCGCCGCTCACCAAGCGTAATCGGGTCCTGATCGGGCGGCTGTCGACGGATCCGCTGGAGTCCGAGGAGCTGCGGGCCGCCGCGGTCGCGCGGCTGGGGTCGGCACCGCCTGGCTGAGCTCGGCGTCGCCACGCCGCGCGCGTCCCGCGGCCCTTGTCCTCTGCCGCGCCTGTTGGTAGAACGTGTTTCAGTTTCGTGCTACGCACCGAGCACACTGAGCACGCTGAGCACACCGAGCACCCGGCGACGAGGGGACACGGACACCATGGCCGGCACCGAGCACTGCACCGTCGAGCGCGACGGCCACACCCTGGTCGTCACCATGAACCGGCCCGAGGCCAAGAACGCGCTCTCGCTCCCGATGCTGGTCGGCATGGCCGACGCGTGGGTGGAGGCGGACGCCGACGACGACGTCCGCTCCATCGTGCTCACCGGCGCCGGGGGAGCGTTCTGCGCCGGGATGGACCTGAAGGCGATGAACATGGCGCAGGGCTCCGTCTACGCCGACCGCCTCAAAGCCGACCCCGACCTGCACTGGAAGGCCCTGCTGCGGCACTACAGCCCGCGCAAGCCGCTGATCGGCGCGGTCGAGGGCTACGCGGTGGCCGGCGGGACCGAGCTGATCCAGGCCTGCGACATCCGGGTCGCGGCGTCCTCGGCCACCTTCGGGCTGTTCGAGGTGCGGCGCGGCCTGTTCCCGGTCGCCGGCTCCACAGTGCGGCTGCCGCGGCAGATCCCCTACAGCCACGCCATGGAGATGCTGCTGACCGGCCGCCCGTACACCGCCGCCGAGGCGCGGGACATCGGGCTGGTCGGGCACGTCGTGGACGACGGCAAGGCGCTGGACAAGGCGCTGGAGATCGCCGCGCTGGTCAACGCCGCCGCGCCGCTGTCGGTGGAGGCGGTGAAGCGCTCGGTGAAGGAGACCTCCGGGATGAGCGAGGCCGACGGGCTGGCCCGGGAGTTCGAGATCGGCTGGCCGGTGTTCGCCACCGAGGACGCCAAGGAGGGGCCGCGCGCGTTCGCCGAGAAGCGCGAGGCGGTCTGGAAGCGGCGATGAGGCGGCGGTCAGGCGGCGATCAGGCGGCCATCAGGCGGCGACGAGACCGCGCGGACGTGCCAATTAAGCCGTCCGAAAACGCCAATAGTGTGACCATTCGTCGCCACCGGTGATGACGCGTGCGCGGAACGTACCGGAATCCCGGGTAAGGGGCACCCGGACGGCCCCGATTGGGTTATTGGGGCATCCGCAGGGCAGAGTATGAACCGTGCGTCTCGATCACGTTTCTTATGCTGTGTCCAACTCCGAGCTCGGCTCCACGGTGAACCGGCTCGGAACGCTGCTCGGCGCGACGTTCCGCGACGGCGGCGTCCACCCGCGCTTCGGCACCCGCAACTTCGTGCTGCCCCTGGCAGGCGGCTCCTACGTGGAGGTCGTGGCCCCGCTGGACCACCCCGCCACCGACTCCGCACCGTTCGGCAAGGCCGTCAAGGCCCGCGCCGACGAGGGCGGCGGCTGGCTCGGCTGGGTGGTGGGCGTCGACGACATCACCCCGTGGGAGCAGCGCCTGGGCCGTCCGGCCGCCGAAGGCCACCGGGTCCGCCCCGACGGCTTCGACCTGCGCTGGAAGCAGCTCGGCGTCCTCGACCTGATGGCCGACCCGCAGCTGCCCTACTTCCTGGCCTGGGAGATCGCCGCCGACCAGCGCCCCGGCGCCGGCGCGGTGAACGGCATCCCGGCCTTCGAACGCCTGGAGATCAGCGGCGACCGCACCCAGGTCCTGTCCTGGATCGGCGGCTCCCCGGACCACGACCCCCTCGAGGAAGTGAAGGTCGACTGGATCGACGCCGAGGAGCCCGGCGTGCTCGCGGTGCACTTCCGCTGCGCGGCCGGGAGCGTGCGGATCGACTGAGGGGTTTCCCCGGTCTGCGGGGCTGCTCGGTCTGAGGAGTCCGCGAGGATTTTCAAGCGCGGGTGCTGTCGGCGGTGGCCGGCGGCGCCCGCGCTTTGTTGTGGGGGCCCGCCGCTCAGCCGCCGAACCCGAAGCACACGAACCCGCCGATCCCCGTCGCCGCTGACGCCTCGGCCAGTGCTGCCGCCGGTGGGCGGCCGGATGCCAGGGCGGCGTGCAGGGCGAGCATGAGGGTGCGGGTGTCGGAGTCGTCGACCGGGGTGACGCTGGCGATCAGGGTGCGGGTGCCGAGGGCGAAGACCGCGGAGGCCAGGCCCATCAGTTCGTCGCCGGGGCGGACGCCGGACAGGGCCGATTCGCACGCTGACAGGACCAGTGTCTGCGGGGTCGAGCCGAGGCGTTCGAGGTCGTAGACGTACAGCGGGCCGTCGTGGGCGTCCAGGCTGGAGAAGAGCGGGTGGTCGGCGCGGAACCGGCCGTGGGTGGCGACGTGCGCCAGCGAGGCGCCGTCCAGGGCGCGGGCGGCGGCGGTGGCGGTGGCCGCGGCTCCGGACAGGACGACCGCGTCCGGGTAGCGGGCCGCGAGCGCGGCGATCTCCGGTTCGGCGTGGTCCAGGCCCGGGCCGGCCATCAGGACGGTGCCCAGGCCGGTCGCCGAGGTCGCGATGGTGCCGGAGCCGGCGGGGCCGACCGTGGCGACGGGACCGGCGGCAGCACCGGCTACGGCACCCGCAGCGGCCCCGGCGGCGGCTCCGGCTCCGGCACCCGCAGCAGCACCGGCTCCGGCGCCCGCACCGGCGGCGCCACCCGCCCCCGCCCCCGCAGCATTCGCCGCGGCCAGCCACAGTCGCGCCGAAGGCGTCACACTCACCGCCCGCCCCGCACACGTCGGCAGCGCCGTCCACGGCAGCGCGTGCAGCGACCCGGTCGGCACCACGATCAGCGGCCGGTCCGCGACCAGCCCCGGCCCGTCCAGCGCCCGCCGCACCGGCCCGAACAGCAGGCCGTCCAGCACCTGCCGGCTGTGGTCGTAGGCCTGCACCGCGGCCACCTGCATCGCCGCCGACCCGAACCGCCGCGACATCCGGTTCATCGTGAACCGCACCACGTCCAGCTGCTTCAGCACCGCCGCGTACGACCCCAGCCGGTGCCGCCGCACGATCCCGTCCCGCACCGTCACCGCGTGCAGGTCGTCGTCCAGCCGCACGAACTCCACCAGCACCCGCTCCCCGAGCGCGCCGGCCAGCGCGGCGGGGGAGAACGGCGGTTCCGGCGCGTAGGTGCCGCGCGCGTACCGCGACCGGTCGCGGATCGCCGCCTCCAGCCGCAGCCGCTCGGCGTTCAGCCGCGACACCTCAGAGCGCGAAGACCCCAGGGTCGTCGGCGCCTCCACCGTCGCCAGGTCCGCCACCACCCGCCGCAGCTCCGCCAGGTCGGCGGCCAACTGCTCGTCGTCCGGCGGCCGCACCGGACGGCGCCGCAGCGACGCCGCGCGCCAGGTCTCGGCCCAGCGCAGCACCGCCCGCGCGTCCCCGCGCTTCAAAGCCAGTTGCAAGCCCAGTTTCGCCAGTTCTTCACCACGCGCCGCCGCGTGCGCCCGAAGGTCGGTGGCGCCCAGGACGGCGTTGTTCTCGGCGTGGACGCGCAGCCCCGCGTGCAGGGCGCGTTCGGCGGCCGAGGCGCGGTTCGCGGTGAGCGCGTGCAGCGCCTGCGCGTGCCAGGCCAGAACCCTGACCTCGGCCACTCCGCGGTTCCGGTGTCCGGCGACCTGTTCGAACAGTGACAGGGCCTGCTCGCGCTGCCCGATCCCGACCGCGATCCGCCCGGCCAGCAGCCGCGCCTCCAGCGGCGGGACCGACCACTTGGCGGCGGCCATCCTGTCGCCCACTTCGACCGCCACCCGCAACAGGGCCGGGCCGCGCTCGCCGCTGGCGAACCGGGCCGCCACCTCGACGTGCCGGGCCAGGTCCGCCCACGTTCCGCGACGCTGCCGCCCGAACATGCTGCGGGCCCGGCGCGCCGCGGCCGCGGCGGCCGGGGGATCGTTGTCGGCCAGGGCGGCCCGGGCGGCGTAGAGGTGGAACTCGGCGAGGTTGTAGCGGTATCCGGTGGCCTCCTGCTCCGCGATGGAACCGGCGATGATGGCGCGGGCCTCCGCGGCCAAGCCCGCCGCCAGCAGGATGTCGGCGCGGTCGACCGCCAGATTGGTCCCGCCCTTGCCGTGCTCGGCGTACAGCGCGGCGGCCCGGTCCAGGCGGGTCAGCGCCCCCGGGACGTCGCCGGTGAGCCGGGCGACCCAGCCGAGGTTCAGCTGGATGATCGCGTGCAGCAGGTGGTAGCCGTTGTCGGTGGTGAGCTCCTCGCCGCGCAGCAGGTCCGCGGCGGCCTCGCGGTAGCGGCCCTGCATGGCGTGGATGATGCCGCGCATGTTGACCAGCAGCGCCTCCCACTGCGTGTCACCGTCGGCCCGCAGCACCGGCTGGCTGCTGTCGAAGGCGGCCAGCGCCTCGGCGGTGCGGCCGGTCCGGCCCAGCACCAGGCCCAGGTTGACCCGCAGCCGCGCGCGGTCGACGCCGGTCAGCACGCTGTCCGCCAGCGCCGCCTCGGCCAGGGCGCCGTCGGTGTTCCCCCGGTCGGCGAGGATGACCACCAGCGTCATGCGGGCCTGCGCGGCCCGGTAGGGCACCCCGGCCTTCTCAGCCACCGAGATGGCGCGTCTCGTGGTCCGTGCCGCGCGCGCGAGATCGCCGCTCTCCCGGCTCGCCAGGCCGACCGCGCGCCAGGCTATGGCGGCGGCCTCGTCGTCGTCGTCCTCGTCCAGGACGGCCTGAGCGGCCTCGCGGGCCGTCGCCGGCTGGGCGAACACCGAGTCCAGAGCTTCCAGAGCACGCGTCAGCCGGTCGGCGGCGGAAGATGGCATGCGGACACTGTCTCAAATGTGGGCCGATTTCTCACACCCGACAGGCTTTATCGCCGCCGCGCCCGGCGCGGCGGCGATCACGGCGGCGGCCGCGGGGGAAGCGCGGTCGCGCACCGGGTCTTTAGACGGTCACCCAACTGGTGACCACTGCGCCCCCGCCGGGCACGCTCAGCGCGACCCGCGCCGGTCCCGCCGGCAGGGACTCGGCACTGAACAGGCCTTGCTCGTCGACCGCGACGGTCGTGGCCCCCGCCGGGTGCTCGATCCGCAGCGTCGCCGAACACGCCGGGATCAACTGCCCGACGAGTTTGCGCCGGTCCCCGATCTCGGTGACCTCCACGACCACCGAGACGCTGGGCGCCTCGAAGGTCAGCAGCCTGGTGTCGGTGCCGCGGGTGGTGCCGGCTCCGGCCAGCATCGAGTCCTCGGCGAGTTCGGCCAGTTCGGCGTCGATGGTGCGCCAGGTGAAGGCGGCGTAGCCGGCCCGTACCACTTCCTGCGGCACCGGATCGACCTCGTCGAACATCTCACCGAGGGCGGACAGGAGTCCGATGTCCTCCGCTGAGGCCCCGTTCGTCAACTTCGGCATCGTTCCCCCTGGATCAGGTCCTTCATAGCGTGCTCGACTACTGATGGATCGGACGGTGTCGCGGTGGTGCTGCTGCTCATGGCCCGGTCGTCCCCGGCACGGTGCTCAGAGCCTTCAAGGCCCGTTTGAGGTGCTCCAGGCAGCGCGAGCGGGTCGGCCCGATCGACCCCACCCGCATGCCCAAGGCCTCGGCGACGGCCGTGTAGCTCTCCAGCGGCGTCACCGCGACCACCCGCAGCAGGTTCCGGCAGCGCTCGGAGAGCGTGGCGAAGGCCTGCCACAGATCACTGCGATCCTGCTCGGCGACCAGGGCGGTCTCCGGGTCGCCGTCGTCCTCGGAGTCGCCGAAGAAGGAGACGTTCGCCTCGGCCTCCTCCGAGTCGGGGACCTCGCGCTGCGCCTTGCGGAGCAGGCGCAGCGCCTCCCGGCGCGTCGTCGTGGCCAGCCACCCCGCGAGCTGGTCCGGGTTCTGGATCCGCTCGAGGTTCTCCACCAGGCGCAGCCAGGTGGTCTGGCTGACGTCGGCGGCGTCGGCCGCCGAGAGCCGGAAGCCTCTGGCCACCGACCACACCAGCCGGCTGTAGTCGTCGACGATCTGGTTCCACGCCTCGGTGTCGCCGGCCGCCGCCGCTTTCAGCAGCAGCGCGGGGGAGCGGTCCATGTGTGCCTTCTCACTCGTCTGGGGCGGACGTCACGGGCGGACCCGTCAGCGGCCCGCCGACGAAACCACTGCCCCGAGGTCGGGGATCCGGGTACCGGCCGAGGCGAGCAACTCGTTGATGGCGTCGCGCGCGGTCATGTCCTTGGCGGACATCAAAGCGGCGATCTTACCGGCGACGAAGGGTGCGGCGAAGCTGGTGCCGCTCCACTTCGCGTAGCCGTGGAATTCGTCCCCGTTCTCCCAGCCGTGGGTCAGGAAGCTGCTGGCGATCTTCTCGCCGGGCGCCGCGGCGTCCACCCACCAGCCGTAGTTGGAGAAGCCGGCGCGTTCGTAGTCCCCCGCGGCGTCCGCCTCGCCGAGCGCGGCGACGGCGACGACGTCCTTCAGCGCGGCCGGCCAGTACGGACGGTCCGACGAGTGGTTCCCCGCGGCGGCCACCACGACCGAGTGCCGGGCGATGCGTGCGAAGGCGTCGGCGAGCACCGGCGAGGGCCGGTCGTCGAAGGTGAAGCAGCCCAGCGACAGGTTCAGGACGTCCAGGCGGTCGGCGTCGGCGGCGGCCCGGGCGTGGATCCGCGCCAGTCCGCGGAGCACCTCCAGCTCGTCGGTGACGCCGTCGGCGCCCAGGACCCGCTCCACCCGCAGATAGGTGCCCGGGGCGTGCTGCAGGATGACGCCGGCGATGAAGGTGCCGTGGCCGGAGTCGGACTCCATGTCGTGCTCCGCCGCCGGGTTCAGGGCCTCGTGGTCCGCGGCCGTGCAGGCCTGGTACCAGCCGGTCTCGGCGAACCACGGATGCGGGTCGATGCCGGTGTCCAGGATGCCGACGGTGACGCGCCGGGTGCCGTCCTCGCCGACCGGGGCGGCCAGGTCGTCCGTCGGGGTCGGGTCGTCGAACGGGCCGCCGGACCAGTCCGGGCTGCCCTGCATCACATGGTTGGGCGTCACACTCGTCCGACGGTGCGCGCCGGCCCCGCCCCGCAGCGTGTGGGTCAGGTCGGCGGCGTCCACCCCGGCGCCGGACCGCAGCCGCAGCCGGGTGACACCCAGCTCGGCGAAGTCCTCGCGGGTGTCGACCCACTGCCGCGCCTGCTCGTGGACGGCGTCCGCGTGCGCGCCGAGCATGAGCAGCTCGTCGCGCTTGATCAACGCCTCAGTGGTGCCGCCGACGTGGACGACATCCGGGTGCGTCTCCAGTATCCGAGCCATCCGCGCTGCGTGGTCCGTCATTGTGCCCTCCCTGTAAACAGCGTAATCAGCACCTATGCTGCCCTGCCAATAGCCGCAGGCGGAACTGGACCCCCGTCCCAGTCCCGCCTCCGGTCCCCCCTGGCGGTGGCGTTCCCCCACGGACTGCCACCGCCGGTCTTGCTGTCCCCCCTCCGGCGGTGGCATTCCCCCACAGACTGCCGCCGCCGGCCTTACTATCCCCCTGGTGTTCCCCCCCAGGTCCCCGGATTTCCCCGCGGCCCCGTGTTTCCCCCCAGCAGTGCGACCCCGGAATCCCCCGTGGGGTCCCCCTCTTTCTTCTTCCCTGACGTGCTCCCACCTGGCCGGCGGTGGTGTGCCGCACCCACCCCCCGGCGTCACGGCACACCACCCTTTCCACCCGGCCTGGCCGGCGGCGCGTCCCCCCTAGAGACACACACCGACTGGACCACGCCCGCGGGCCCCCCGACCCGCTCACTTACAAGAGCACCCTGCGCGGCCCCTGATACATCCCGGGCGAAGTTTTTTCGGAGAAGTTTTTCGCCGCCGCTCAGACGTGTCACAGCCTGCGGATAGGTTCTTCTCATGCGTGAACTCATCCCCGCCTCCTGGGCGCCGGTGCTGGCTGCCGAGACCGAGCAGCCGTACTTCGCCGACCTGGAGGCTTTCCTTAAAAACGAGCGTGCCGAGCACCAGGTGTTCCCGCCCGAGGACGAGGTCTTCGCGGCGCTGGAGGCGACGCCGTATCAGGACGTGAAGGTGGTGCTGATCGGCCAGGACCCGTACCACGACGACGGCCAGGCCCACGGCATGTGCTTCTCGGTACGCCCCGGCGTCCGCATCCCGCCCTCGCTCCGGAACATGTACAAGGAGCTGGACACCGACCTGGGCATCCCGCCGGTCAAGCACGGCTACCTGAAGGCCTGGGCCGACCAGGGCGTCCTGCTGCTCAACACGGTGCTCACCGTGCGCGCGCACGAGCCGGCCTCCCACAAGGACCGCGGCTGGGAGAAGTTCACCGACGCCGTCATCAAGGACGTCTCCGCGCGCGAGAAGCCGGTGGTGTTCGTCCTGTGGGGCGCCCACGCCAAGAAGAAGGCGAAGCTGATCGACTCCTCGCGGCACGCGATCGTCCAGGGCGCGCATCCCTCGCCGCTGTCCGCGAAGCTGTTCTTCGGCTCCAAGCCGTTCTCCGCGGTGAACGAGGCCCTGGCCGGCTTCGGGCAGGAGCCGATCGACTGGCGGCTGCCCGAGAGCGTGTGAGTCTGAGTACGCATTCCGAGTACGTATAAAGAGTCGGGGGGGGGGGGGGGGGCCCCGCGGCCGGGGGGGGGGGGGGGGGGGGGCCCCCCGCCCCCCCCCGGCCGCGCCCCCCCCCCGCCGCCGCGCGCGCGCGCCCCCACGC